>CAJUTW010000037.1 GCA_910589335.1 uncultured Bacilli bacterium
GTATTACCTAGTGGAGTTGTCTTACAAAAATTATTTGATATTATTGATAGAGATATTTTTGAGACTACCTTTTTAGAATCAGTTAAGTGTTATCCTTTGATGCGAAAAAATTTAAAAACATGTTCTAGTAATTGTAAAAACATAATGTTAGAACAACTAAAAATATTAAATCCTAAATTAATTATTACTTTAGGAGAATTTCCAACTAAAAATTTACTTAATTTTAAATTTGATAAATTTTCAGATGTTGTTGGTAACATATATGAAGTAAACGGATATAAAATATTGCCTATTTATCATCCTAGTCCAATTTCTCCAATGAGTTATAAAGGTAATGTTCCAATTTTTGAAAATTTGCGAGATATGTAGTATTATTTGATATATATTTTTAAATTTGAAGGGATAGTACAGACTTTAATGAGTGCTGCATTAGTCTTTTTTAGATATGAGGATAAAATGAAAAAGAAAATAGTTATGTGATGTATTTTGAGATTTAAAAAAATAAATAATTAAAACTATTACAATCAAGAATTAAATATTATTATATATTAATTTTTTATAGTTTTAAAATAAAAAAATGCTAAAAATAGTAATAGAATGTTTTTATAACATAAAATAATTAATAATAATTGAAATTTAAAAGAATATAATTTATAATAAAAAATACTTAAAGGAGAAATGATTTATGAGTGAAGAATTTTTAGAAGAAATATGGCAAAAAATAGATGATTTTTTAAATTATAATAAACCACAAAAAAAAGACACAATATTAAAATTTAGTCATAATCATACTAAATTTAGTAAAGATGTTAAAGATTTAATCGAGTTTATAAAATTTACTATAATAAAAAAAGAAGCAGATATAATTTATTTAAAACGTCAAAGTAATATAATTAAATATGGAAGAAAAAAACAAGATGTAGAAAAAGAAGAATATATCATTGAAATGACAAATGAAAATGATTTCCAAAGAATCTATAATTTGATAAAAACAGAGTTTACAAGTATTTTTGAAAAAAAATTTCTACATAGAGATTTAGAAGGAATGTTTTTAACAGCTACACTTGCTGAAAGAATAATACTAGAATTTAAAAGTAATAATACTTATGATAAAGAATGGTTTCATGAAGTATATGAAAAACAACAAATAATTGATTTAGAAGAAAATGAATATGAGATTAGTGATGTCAAAGTAAAACAAAAAAAATAAGTAATTTAGAGGTGAAAATTTGAAAGTTTTATTAATAAATGGAAGTCCTAATAAAGATGGCTGCACAAATGAAGCTCTATTAGAAATAGAAACAACTTTAAAAAATAATAAAATAGATACAGAAATTTTTTGGATAGGAAATAAACCATTAAGTGGCTGTTTAGGGTGTAGTAAATGCTTTAAAAGTAAAAGATGCATAATTAATGATAAAGTAAATGAATTTTTAGAAAAAGCTGAATTAGTTGATGGCTTTATTTTTGGAAGTCCTGTTCATTATGCAGGACCAAGTAGTTTTTTAACAAGCTTTATGGATCGTGCATTCTACGGGAAACCTAATATTTTTAAAGGAAAACCAGCTGCTTGTATAACTAGCTGTAGAAGAGCAGGAGGACTTTCTACTTTTGATAGACTAAATAAATATTTTACATATTCTTGTATGCCAATAATTTCAAGTAACTATTGGAACGGAGTTTTTGGTAGTGCAAAAGAAGAAATAAGAGAAGATACAGAAGGAATGCAAACTATGAGAATTCTTGCAAATAATATGGCTTGGTTACTAAAATGCATTGAATTAGGAAAAGAAAATGGTATTGAATTCCATAATCCAGAAAAAAAAGTATTTACAAATTTTTATAAAAATTAAATAGTTAAGTAGAATAATACTTAATTTTTTTTATATAATATTTTTAGCACTCGTACTTGACAAGTGCTAAAAGATGAGTATAATTAACAATGAGGGGTGATAATATGTTTAATAACTATCAACAACAAGAAAATGAAAATGTTTTAGAAAAATATGGAAGAAATATAGTAGAAGAAGCAAAAGCTGGTAAAATTGATCCAGTTATTGGAAGAGATGAAGAAATTAGAAGTATTACTAGAGTCCTATCAAGAAAGACAAAGAATAATCCTGTTTTAATAGGAGAACCTGGTGTAGGAAAAACGGCTATAGTTGAAGGCCTTGCCCTTAGAATATTAAAAGGAGATGTTCCAAGTAGTTTAAAAAATAAAACTATTTGGGAACTTGACATGGCTGCCTTAGTAGCAGGAGCAAAATATCGTGGAGAATTTGAAGAACGATTAAAAAATGTGTTAAATGAAATTAAAAAAAATGAAGGCGACATTATCATGTTTATTGATGAGATTCATATGATTGTAGGAACTGGTAGCACTGAAGGAGCTATGGACACATCTAATATCTTAAAACCAATGTTAGCTCGTGGAGAAATTCATGTTATTGGAGCAACTACTTTAAATGAATATCGAAAATATATTGAAAAAGATGGTGCCTTAGAAAGAAGATTTCAAAAAGTTAAAGTAGGAGAACCAAATGTTGAAGATACTGTTACTATTCTAAGAGGTTTAAAAGAACGTTTTGAAATCCATCATGGAGTAACAATCCAAGATAAAGCCTTAATTTCAGCAGCAACTCTTTCCAATAGATACATAACTGATAGATTTTTACCTGATAAAGCTATTGATTTAGTAGACGAAGCTTGTGCAACTATCCGTGTCCAAATGGATTCTGTTCCATTTGAATTAGATAGTTTAACTCATCGTATTATGCGTCTTGAAATTGAACGCGAAGCAATCAAAAAAGAAAAAGATGAATTATCAATAAAAAGACGTCACGATATAGAACGTGAACTTGAAACAATGAAAGTAAAAGAAAAAGAATTAACAGAAGCTTGGAATAAAGAAAAGACATTAAATAATGATATTAAGAAAAAGAAAAAAGAGTTAGAAAAATTAAAATTTGATTTAGAACAAGCTGAGAATAAATATGATTTAGAACAAGCTGCAATTCTTCGACATGGTGAAATTCCTCGAGTAGAAAAAGAAATAGAAGAATTAAATAAAGTTGAAAAAAATAAATTATTAAGTGATACTGTAACTGACAATGACATATGTAAAATAATTGCTAAATGGACAAATATTCCAGTAACTAAATTAATTGAATCAGAAAAAGAAAAACTTCTAAATTTAGAAAAAGATATGAGAAATCGTGTCATGGGTCAAGATGAAGCTCTCAAAATAGTTAGTGATGCAATTATTAAATCTCGTAGTGGAATTAAAGATCCAAATAGACCAATTGCCTCATTTATGTTTTTAGGACCTACTGGTGTTGGTAAAACTGAAATAGCAAGAACCTTAGCATATGAGTTATTTGATGATGAAAGACATATGGTAAGAATAGATATGAGTGAATATATGGAAAAATTTAGCGTTTCAAGACTTATTGGTTCTCCTCCAGGTTATGTCGGCTATGAAGAAGGAGGACAATTAACAGAAGCTATAAGAAGAAATCCATATAGTATAGTATTATTTGATGAAATAGAAAAAGCTCATAAAGAAGTATTAAATTTATTACTTCAAATTCTTGATGATGGACGAATAACAGACTCAAACGGAAGATGTGTCGATTTTAAAAATACAATTATCATTATGACATCAAATCTTGGTAGTGAACATATTCTAGAAAATAACAATAATCTTGTAATGAATACAGTAAAAGAATATTTTCGACCAGAATTTATTAATAGAATCGATGAATTAGTTATCTTTAATACCTTAACAAAAGATGCTTTAAATAAGATACTTGATAAAATTATTAAAGAAATAGAATTTCGTTTAAAAGATTTAAATATAAAAATAGAACTTACAACTAATGCACGAGAAAAACTTCTTGAAGAGGGATATGATATTACTTTTGGAGCACGACCTTTAAAAAGATTAGTCGGAAAAATAATTGAAGTAGATTTATCTAAATTATTAATAGAAAATTCTTTAAAAGAAAATGATACAGTAATTGTAGATTATTTAAATAATGATTTTTCATTAACAAAGAAATTATAATTAGAAAACTATATGGTTTTCTTTTTTTATACTAAATAATTATGATATAATAAAAAAAATAATTAAAAGGAGAACATTAATGAAATTAATAAAAAACTTAAGTTTAGGTATTTTAAATATTATCTTAATAAACTTAATTACAATATTAGCTATAAGTTTTAATATAAAATCTCTAATAACAGATGGTGTTATAAAAGAAACTATTAAACAACGAATAACTACTAATGAAACATCACAAGAAATAATTGAAAATGATAAAATAAATAAACTATTAGAAAATGAAGAAGTAAAAGATTTATTAGATAAATATTTAGATATAACTATAGAAGGAATTATAGATAAAGAAAAATTAAATGAAATAACGTTAGAAAAAGATATGATTAATTATTTAAAAGCTAATAAAGATATCTTAGAAAAAGAATTTGGCACAGAAATAACAGATGAGATGTTTACAAAAGCTCTTGAGTATTTAGATAGTAATGAACTAAGTAACATTTATAAACAAAATATTACTAATGTAAATCAAAATCTTCCAAAAGAAGCTAAGATAATTTTAAAAGGTTATAACATTCTTATTTCAATAAAATTTAAAATTATTTTATTAATTGCTATAGTACTAAATTTATTTATGATTGCTTTAATTAAAAAATCATATTATAAATGGCTAAATTCTTTAGGAATCTCACTTCTTTTAGCTGGAAGTGGAATAAGTATAATGTCATTCCTTGTAAATTTTATAATAATAAATTTATCAGAGTTATCAAAATTTAATACAAATAAATTATTATTTAATGGCCTAATTTTAATAATAATAGGCATTGTTTTACTAATAATAAAAAAAGTAATTGAAAAACACATAAAGGAGAATATAAATGAAGTATCCAAAATTTCATAATAAAGATTCTTATTTAGGAATTGTTGCTTTATCTAGCGGAGTAGGAGAATTTTTAAATGAATATCAAAAATCTCTAAATAATTTAGAAAAACATAACTTCAAAATATTAGAAACAGCTAGTGTTAGAAATAGTGGAGATGTATCAAATAAAGAAGAAATAAGAGCTAAAGAATTAGAAGAATTAGTAAAAAACAAAGATGTCGATTTTATTATGTGTGCAACAGGAGGAGATTTTTTAATAGAGATTCTTCCATATATTAATCTAGATTTTTTAAAAAACAATCCCAAATGGTTAATGGGAGCAAGTGATCCAACAAGTATTTTATATCTTGTAACAACCGCTCTAGATATCGCAACCATTTATGGATTTAATGCATGTAGTTTTGATCATGAAAAGTTACATAAGAGTCAAAATAATGCTTTAGAAATAATAAAAGGAAATTTAATAAAACAAAATAGTTTTGATTATTATGAGAAAAGTCGCCCCAAAAACGCAATTAGTTATAATTTAACTGAAAAAATATATTGGGAAAACTTAAATGGAGACTTTGATATTACTGGAAGAATTATAGGAGGATGTATTGATTGTTTAAGTTATTTACCGGGAACTCGCTTTGACTATACAAAAAAATTTATTGAAAAATATAAAGAAGATGGAATTATATGGTATTTTGATGTTTTCTCCCTAACAACAGAAAATTTTTATTTAGCACTACTTCAATTAAAAGAATCAGGATGGTTTAATTATATAAAAGGAGTAATAATTGGAAGAATAAAATTTCCAGGTGGTTTTACTAAATTAACATATCAAGAAGCTTTAATAAAAATTTTTGGTAATATACCAATTGTTTTTAATGCAGATATAGGACATGTAGCCCCTAAAATGACGATTATAAATGGAAGTATAGCTCACATTATAAGTAAAAATAAAAAAGGCTCAATTGAATTTAAAATGGAGGAATAAAATGAATAACGATTTAAAAAAAGAAATAGAAAAAATCAAAGAAAGAAATAAAAAAGTTGAAAAAGATAAAGCATGGGAAACATCTCTACTAAGAAAAATTAGTATAGCTATTCTTACATATATTGTAGTAGTTATCTATTCTTATTTAACTACTAATTTTTCAAATATATTTTTATCATCTCTTGTACCAGTAATCGGTTTTTTATTATCAACATTATCCTTAAAACTAATAAGAAATATCTTTGAGAAAAAGGACAATTAATATGGTAGAAAATGATTTAGAATTTACTAATAAAATAAGAACAATGATTATAGAGAGTTGTGAGAAAGATGATAATTCAATTAATGAACAACTTGAAGAAATAGAAGAAAAAATAGAATATTTAGATATTAATAGTATCACTAAGGAAAAATTAAAAAAAATGTGTCAAGAAATAAAAGCAGAAAAAAATGAATATACAAAAAATTATTTATTTAGACTTTTACAAAAAGAAATTAGTGATTAAATGGATGTGAAAATATGAAATTAAAAATTAAAAATCTCAATAAAAGCTATGAAACAAAAGAAATTTTTAATGATTTAAATTTTACTTTTGAATCAGGAAAAATTTATGGTCTCTTAGGAAGAAATGGAGCAGGGAAAACAACTTTTTTTAATATTTTGAATGATGACATTGATTGTGAATCAAAAGAATTTATTTTAACCGATTCTAATCAAAAAATAAAAGATTTAAGTACTAGTGATATAGGTTATGTCACAACAATACCAGCAGTACCTGAATTTTTAACAGGTTATGAATTTTTGAAATTCTTTTTAGAAATAAATAAAGATAAAATAAAAGATTTAAAAGATATTGATTATTATTTTTCTTTAGTTAATATAAAAGAAGAAGATAGAAAACTATTACTAAAAGATTATTCTCATGGTATGAAAAACAAAATACAATTCTTAATAAATATTATTACAGATCCTAAGATAATTTTATTAGACGAACCTCTAACATCTTTAGACATAGTAGCTCAAGACGAGATGAAAAAATTACTAAAAAGCTTAAAAGAAAATCATATCATTATTTTATCAACTCATATTTTAGAACTTGCTCTAGATTTATGTGATGAAATAGTAATAATTAATAATAAACAATTTGAATTAGTATCTAAAAAAAATCTTCTAAAAGAAACATATAAAACAGAAATTTTAAATATTTTAAAGGGTTTAAATAATGCTTAATTTATTACTTAATAGTCTAAAAATAGAAATTTTAAGATTAACAAATATTTTTCTGTTTAACTTAAAAAAACTACCAATTTTAAATGATCTTTTTACTAATGATATTTATTCAAGCAAAATAATAAAGAAAATATGTCAGTTCTTAATAATTATCTTTATTATTTTTAAAGAACTATTTTATAAATTTATTTATTTTTTTACTGTTTTATATTTATCAAAGCTTTTATTACCATCTAATTTTATCAATTATTTTTATCATTTAATAATATTACTAACAATATTAGGAATTTTTATTAATAATAAATTATCGACTATTTCTAAAAATAAACAATTAAACATTTTAATATTTAATTTTGATGCTACAAAATATTTAAAAACTAATATAATTTATAATAGTTTTAAAAATCTTATAATAAATAGTATTTTATTATTAATTATAGGTTATACATATAAAACATCAATAATAGTTACTTTATCTTTAAGTGTCTTAATGATTTTTAGTCGTTTTATAGGTGAAATTTTAAATATTTCATTCTATAAAAAATTTAAAACTACTTTTCAAACTAATAAAATATTATATTTTATTTCTCTAATAATATTTTTTATCTTAGCAACACTTCCTCTAAAAAATATTTTTATAAGTAATAATCTAATAATTATTCTTACAATTATCTCTATAATTGTAGGAATTGTTTATCTAAAATTATTACTTATAAATAAAAAGATTTATAAAAGTCTTTTAAAAAACAATCAAGAAAAAGAAGTCTTTTTACTAAAAAACCCCGAAAAAACAATAGTAAACAAGAAAGGATTAGATTTATTAAATACACTTTTCTTCAAACGAAATATAACAGGGAATATTAGAAAAAAAGACAGTTTAATTATAATAATTATCTATTCTATTATAATCTTCCTAATTTATAATAATTTAGAATTTTCACAACAAATGAAAGAACTACTAAAAAACAATTTAGCTTGGTTTATTTTAATAATATTTTTTCTAAATAAAGGAGCAATTATTACTAAAAATATGTTTATAAATTGTGATTCTAGTTTATTAAATTATAATTTTTATAAAGAAAAAGAAGTGATTTTATCCCTTTTTTATAAGCGACTTTTTTCAATTGTTAAAATTAATTTAATACCTGCAATAGTTATTTCAATTGGAAATGTTTTATTACTTTTTATTTCAAAAGAAATAAATATTTATGTATATTTTAGTATAGTATTATTTATTTTATCTTTAAGTATTTTAATTTCTACTCATTATTTAGTCATATATTATCTATTTCAACCATTTAATAAAGAGAGAGAAGTTAAAAATAATAACTATTCATTAATCTTATTAATTACTTATATGATTTGTTTTAGTTTAATAAATTTAAAAATAAATACTATTCTTTTATCAATATACTGTATAATCATTACAATTATTTATTTAATAGTATCATTAATTCTAGTAAAAACTTATGCAAAGAAAACATTTAAGTTATCTAACTAACCAAATTTGACAAAGTATATTTTATAGGTTAAAATTATTTAAGTAATTACACAAATTTTGAGGTGAATTAATTTGAAAAAAACTCAAGGCTTATGTGGTATAACCATGATAGTTGGAATTATAATGATTTCAATAGGAATGGTAATACAAAATGAGGATTCAATAAACACTTTAGCTGTTAATCAAACAGTTGAAGAATTTAATATAAAAAATATGGCGGCAAGTACTAATATGATTGTTAAAGAATCAAGTGAAGAAGAAATAAAAAAGACTGATAATATATTTTTAACAGAAGTTGCAATGGAAACTGCACCAGCGTCAGTAATAATTCCTCCACGTGTTGAGGTATATGAAGGAATGACTTTAGAAGAGTTAGCTATTAAATTAGATAGAAACTTAGGTAAAGATATTGTTGCTGGAAAAGGTGCTTTAATAGCAACAGAATGTATCAATAAAGGGGTAGATCCTTATGTAGCAACAGCAATTTTACTTCATGAGACAGGATGTAAATCAAAATGTTCTTCCCTAGCTAGAAGATGTAATAATTTTGGTGGTCAAAAAGGATCTCCAAGTTGTAATGGAGGAAGTTATAAAGCATATAATTCTATAGATGAAGGATTGGTTGGCTTTATTGACAATCTTTATAGAAATTATTATTCAAAAGGTTTAACAACTATTGATACTATAGGTCCAAGATATGCAGAATCTCCTGCTTGGAGAGGAAAAATAACTTGGTATGTTGGTCAAATAAGAGCAAATTAGACTTTATTAGTCTTTTTTTTATATATTTGAATATGATATATAGAGGGAAATTTGACAAAATCTCAAAAAAATGCTACAATTAACACGTAATTGATGGCACACTATTCTAGTCAATTACTTTATTAAGAAGACGAGCTTAAAAATTCGTTAAAGGGCATATCTGTGAAACCTTTGGTGTCTGCTTCTTACGCCCAGTTTGGGGTGGATGCTGGAGATGAAGATTTTGGGCGACTCGTAATGGCATACGAATCACGACCCACTGTCTGTGGAGACCTATTCTTGTAGTAAATCTATACGTTTTATAACTGATGATTTATTACGAAATAGGATAGAACCTGTATTGTGGCGAAAGTTATGTACAGTGTAGCCTGTCTTGAGTGAAAATATTGGGATAAATGATCTTGCTTAAAATAAGCGGCCACTTAAATTAAGTATTGCATTTTGAAATTGTTTTTGCAAAAAAGAACTATTATTAAAGTGTTGGAGAGGAAATCTCCTAGAGTGTAATTCATTATAGGATTGCAGTGGGCACTAAGTGGTAATCAAGTCGTATGTTTCGGTAACGACATATTGATTCTTTTAAAGGGGAACCACAATTTTGGTAACGAAATTGTAAGAATCAGGGAAATCCTACTTGACCTAAGGCTCAAAGTTTACTATAGTGATAGCCAAACCAATTAATTTGATATCAAAAGTAGTTTTACTACTTTTTTAGTTTAGAATAAAAAAATATATGTCTACAAATTTTACATCTGCAAGAATTTCTTATATAATATAAGAAAACAATATATAAATAACTAAATTTTTTCTTACAAAGTATTTTAAAAATTAAATTAAAAAGAAAGAGGATAAAATGTTTAAAAAAAATAAAAATAATGAATTAGAAAATTTAATTGTTCAAACTAAAAAGAAAGAAAAGATAAAAAAAGAATCAGTAGATATTAAATGGATTTTAATTGTTACAATTACTGCCTTTTCAATCTCATTTGGATTATCTTTTATTTCTGAAATGACTATTCCAAATCTTTCATTATTCTTAGGTATTTTAGTAACATTACTATTTATATTATTAGGAATTTTATTTGATATAGTAGGAGTATCAGTAACAACAGCAGATGAAGCAGTTTTTCACTCTATGAATTCAAGAAAAGTCAAAGGAGCAAACATTGCAGTTAAATTTAAGAAAAATGCTGATAAAGTATCAAGTTTTTGTTGTGATGTTATAGGAGACATTTGTGGAATTATATCAGGAGCAGCCGCAACAACAATAGCAGCTATTTTAGTTAAAGATTTTAATTTTAATCCTTTAATTACTTCTCTGACAGTAGCTGCAACAATTGCATCTCTTACAATTGGAGGTAAAGCAATAGGCAAAAGTTTTGCTATTAATAAAAGTGATATAATTCTTTATGAATTTGCAAAAATAATTTCTATATTTTATAAAGGAAAATAGTTTTAACAAGTAAATTATTAGTTTTTAACTTTACTTGTTTTTTTTATATAATTATAGTAAAATATAATAAGTTTCTGAGGTGATAAAATGATACAAGTTAATAACGTAAGTTTAAAGTTTGGAAAAAGGACTTTATTTGAAGATGTAAATATAAAATTTACTAATGGAAATTGTTATGGTCTAATAGGCGCTAATGGAAGTGGTAAATCTACATTCCTAAAACTATTAAGTGGAGAACTTGAAACAACAACTGGTGAAATTATAATAACTAAAGATGAAAGATTATCAATTCTAAAACAAGATCACTATCAATTTGATGATCAACGTGTCCTAGATGTTGTAATTATGGGAAATTCTAAATTATATTCAATAATGGAAGAAAAAAATAAAATGTATGCTCAAACAGAATTTTCTGATGAAGATGGAATGAAATTAGCAAATCTTGAAGCAGAATTTATGGATTTAGATGGCTGGAATGCAGAACCAGACGCAGCACAACTACTTAATAATTTAGGAGTTTCTGAAGAATTTCATTATGCTAATATGGGAGAAATACCAGTTAAATTAAGAGTTAAAGTTTTACTAGCTCAAGCTTTATTTGGTAATCCAGATATTTTACTTTTAGATGAACCAACAAATAGTTTGGATATTGAAGCAATTAAATGGTTAGAAGAGTTTTTAATTAATTTCAATAATACAGTTATAATTGTTTCACATGATAGACATTTTTTAAATAAAGTATGTACACATATTGCTGATATTGATTATTCTAAAATAAAGCTATATGTAGGAAATTACGATTTTTGGTATGAATCAAGTGAATTATTACAAAAACAAATGCGTGATTCAAATAAAAAGAAAGAAGAAAAAATTAAAGAATTACAAGCTTTCATTGCAAGATTCTCTGCTAATGCTTCTAAATCAAAACAAGCCACATCTCGTAAAAAAATGCTTGATAAAATAGAATTAGATAAAATTGTTCCATCAAGTAGAAAATATCCATACATTGATTTTAAAATAGAAAAAGCATCTGGAAAAGAAATCTTAAAAGTTGAAAATTTAACCAAAATAATCGATGGAAAGAAAATATTAGATAAAATATCATTTACTATATTAAAAGGAGATAAAATTTGTTTTTTAGCAACAGATGATATGGTAAAAACAACACTATTTAATATTTTAAGTGGAAAAGAAAATTATGATAGTGGAACTATTGAATGGGGTAAAACTATTAATCCAGGGTATTTGCCACAAGACAATAGTGAATATTTTAATACAAATAAAAACATTATGGAATGGATAGGAAATTACTATGATATAAAAGATGAAACTATTCTTCGAGGATTTTTAGGAAGAATGTTATTTTCTGGAGAAGATGTTTTTAAAAAAGTTAATGTCTTATCAGGAGGAGAAAAAGCTCGTTGTATGTTATCTAAAATGATGCTTGAAGAACCAAATTTTTTAATTTTAGATGAACCAACAAATCATTTAGATCTAGAAAGTATTACATCATTAAATAAAGGGCTTGTTAATTTTAAAGGAGAATTACTTTTTACATCACGTGATTATGAATTAAATAGCACAGTAGCAAATAGAGTAATTGAAATTAAAGATGATGGAACAATTATTGACAGAAGTATTCCATATGAAGAATATTTAAATAATAAAGAAAAATAATTTAAGAGGTGAATTTATGCAAAAAAATCAAAAAACAATGGTTTATGTTTTAATTGGAGCTTTTATTATAATACTAGGTTTTAGTTTCTTTGTAGGAACTGAAGAGACAAATAATAACACAAAAAACAATGGAAAATATGAATTATCAGAAGAACCTAACAAAATACTTGAAAATGCTCAAAATGAAAGTGAAAAAGTAAAAGAAGAAGAACAAAAAGAATTAACTGAAATAAATATTGATAAATATTTAGAATATTATCAAGGTAGTGAAAATAAAATAATTTTAATAGCTAGACCTACATGTAGTTATTGCCAAATAGCAGAACCTATTATAAGAAAAATTGCTAAAGAAAAAGATTTAGAAATAAATTATTTAAATACTGATAATTTTGAAAATGATGATGAAGCAAAATTAGTAAAATCTGATGAATTCTTTAATGAAGGATTTGGAACTCCATTATTATTAATTGTAAAAGATAACAAAATTGTTGATAAAATAGATGGTTTAACAGATACAGCTCACTATACTGAATTTTTTAAAACATATGGTTTTATAAAATAATGGAGGAAGAAAATGGGAAGCGTTTATAAAAAAGTATTAAAATTTAAAGAAAAACATCCATTAACAATAGGGTGGAGGTTAAAGAAAAATTCAGAGATAGTTGAAAGACACTTAAATCCTGATGAAGAAGTACTTTATGCTTTTATTGCTCAAAAAAATGATAGTCCATTAAATATTTTAAGTAGTGCTGTAGTAGCTCTAACTAATAAAAGAATTTTAATTGGAAGGTCAAGAGTAGTAATTGGTTATTTTCTAAATTCTATAACTCCAGATATGTTTAATGATTTAACTGTTTCAAGTGGAATTATTTGGGGAAAAGTATTTATTGATACTGTAAAAGAATTTGTTGTCTTATCAAATATAAGTAAAGATGCTTTAACAGAAATTGAAACAGAAATAACAAGTTATATGATGCGCGAAAAACAAAAATATAGTTTAAGAGAAGAAGTAAAAGACTAGTTTTTAGTCTTTTGTTTTGTTATAATTTAGATGGTGATATTATGAAAAAAAACATAAAATTTTTTGTAGCAATAATCATTATCTTTGTAATACTTTTATTAAGTATTAAATACATAAAAAAAGAACACTTTTTAGATTATAAAATTTCAAATTATACAATTAAAGAACATTTTTATATAAGAGAAAAATCTCACTATTACGATTTTTTAATTAATAATAAAAATAATTCCTACACTATAACATTAAATAAAAAACTAAATAAAGCAAAAAAAATAATTAAAAATATAAAAACATATAAAGAAAAAGATCTTGAATGTATTGTTCCAACATATAAAAAAAAGATACAAAATAATATATATTGTACTTATAAAAATAAAGCAGTTTCTAATAATATTTTATTAGATAATGAAGATTTTAAAAAAATATTAAATAAAGCTAAAATAAAAATTAATAAACCAAAAGATTCTAAAATAAATTATAAAAATCTTACTATTTTTAAAGAAAATATCTCTGACAATTATAAATATATAATTTGGGATTACAAAGGAATATATATTATAAGTAGAAATAAGCAAATTTATCAAAAAATTCTAAATAGAGACTTATATGATAATATAATGTCAACTGTAGTAGAAAAATATTTTGTATTATTTGATAATACCTCAGTAAATGGTATTGAAACTATATACTATTATGATTTATTAAAAAATAAACTAAAATCATTTAAATTAAAAGAAAAGATATCAAAAGATTCATATATAAATGGAGTTTTTAATAATTTAATATATATAACAGATAAAAAAGAAAAAAAACAATATACCTTAAACATCAAAAAAAAGAAAATAGAGGATATCTCTGAAAAAGAAAATCAATATCTAAAATATGAAAACTATAAATTAAAAACATTTTCAAAAAGTGATTTTTTTATGACAAATCAATATTTTAATAATGAAAATATAAAAGATAAAAATTTTAATTATGAAGAATTAAGAAAAGAATACAATTATTACTATTATTTAGAAAATAACAAAATTTATAAAGCAATTGAAACAAATAAAAAAAATTCTATACTTTTATTAACACTACCTAATATTAAAGATTGGAAAGTAATTGATGAAGACATATTTATAATAAATGAAGATACACTTTATCATTATAATGAACAACAAGGATTAAGAAAAATAATTAAATCAAATGAATTAAAGTATAATTATAAAAATATTTATTATATTTGTAAAAGATAATAAGTGAAAAGCTTCAGTTCAATTTTGTTTAAAAGAACATCCTGAGAAGGAAGAACAACTTGTTATTGAAATGGGAAAACCTATGGCAAGACTTCATAAAATAAAAGCAGGTGGATATGGTCCTTTCTTAAAAGGTATGATTTTAAAAAGGTGAAAAGCATTTAGAAGAGTTATCAGAAATTTTTAATCTGAATGATAGTAATATTAGAAGAAAGTAGAGAAGAAGAAAAATATGAGTAAAGATTTAGAATTTTTAATTGAATTGGTAAAGAACGCTAGTTTGTTAATTGATGATGAATTTGAAGTAAAAGCAAAAGATGATAAGGGAGATTTAGTAACTAATTTTGATTATGAAATTGAAAAATTTATTATCGATAAAATAAAACAAAATTATCCAGATTTTTCTATAATAAGTGAAGAATATAATAGTAATAATGAGTTAACTGATAATTGTTTTACGATAGATCCAATTGATGGAACTATAAATTTTGCAAATAATATTCCATTATGGGGAATTCAAGTAGCTTGTATTAAAAATAGAAAGACTTGTGCAGCTGTTATCTATTTACCAAAATTAAATGAATTATATTATGCAGATGAAAATGGAGCCTTTTTAAATGGAAATCCTATCTCTGTTAATAATTATGCAATTGATAAAGGATTATATACTGTTGAAGGTCCAGGAAAAATGCTAGGAAGTTTCAAAATGCAACAAATTAGTCGTCATTGCCGAGACTTTTATTGTGCAGCAATAAACTTTGCTTATGTTGCTAGTGGCAGATTTAGTGCAACTAATTTTGTTTGGGATACTTTATGGGATTATGTACCTGGTCAATTTATAGTAGAACAAGCTGGTGGAGTAATTTATAATGATACAAAAATACATATAGCTGCAAACAATGAATCATTTTTAGAAATTATAAAAAAGAACACAACTATAAAAGATAAAGAGCAAATTATTTTAAAGAAATGATATTAAGTTATAAAACTTTATATCTTTTTTTATTATAAATTATAAAGTAGAGTAATAATAAAACATAAAAATATATTTTTTCTTATAAAATTAGTTATTTTTTTATAATTTATACATAAAATAATATAAAAGTAACTAAATTTATTGATATTTAAAAAAATTTTTGTTATAATTTTATATGTAATGGGGCTTTAGCCAAGCGGTAAGGCGTGGGTCTGCAACACCCTGATCACCGGTTCAAATCCGGTAGGCCCCTCCATTATGCGAATGTGGTTCAATGGTTAGAATACGGCCTTGCCAAGGCTGTGATGGGGGTTCGATTCCCCTCATTCGCTCCATTTGAAAACAACTTACGGACTATTAAAGGTTCGTGAGTTTTTATTTTATATAAAGACTTTAGTTCTCTTTCTAGAAAGGAGGACTTTTTTGATGTTAGAATTTAAAACTATTGAAACATTAAAACCAAATACTGAAATTTTAGAGGTGATTAAAGATTACACATACAAAGTTAAAAAAGGTACTGTAAAAAATCTAACATGCACTAATTTGCAAGTTATAGAACCTACAGAATATTTAATTACATATCCTACTACTCTTACAATACTAGAGTATAAAGTTAATGAAATATCTAACAAACCATTTTTTGTTAAAGAACATAATCAAAAATATTCATTATCAGAAATTACACAAATTTTAAAGAAATTGAAATTTTAGACTTCACTTTTTCCGTTTTAGTGAGGAAACATATGGGAGGACATTTTTACAAATTCTTAAGTTTATTGTTTGCTATTTTGTCTTTCAGTGAGGAAACAAGTGAGGAGATGATTATTTTATGAGATGTGCAGTATAT
>CAJUTW010000038.1 GCA_910589335.1 uncultured Bacilli bacterium
GTGTTAGATAATATTTCAAGTAATCTAAGACCTGCGTATAAGCCACTGTCAAAACCTGGCCATCTATCTCTAAAATAAACATGACCTGATAACTCTCCACCAAATGGAAGATCAGCATCTCTTACCATAGCTTTTGTATAAGAGTTTCCTGTTCGATAAGTTAGACATTTACCACCTAGTTTTTCAACTTCATCACTAAAACTTTTTGAGCATTTTACATCACATAGAAATTCTTTTTTAGTTACTTTATTAATAATATCTCTAACTATTAAAATCATATATTGATCTGTTGGGATAAAGTTGGCGTTGTTAGTAACAAGTCCCATTCTATCTCCATCCCCATCAAAGCTTAAACCAACATCAGCTCCTGTTTCTAATACTTTAGCTTTAAGTTGCTCTAAGTTTTTCTCAACACATGGGTCTGGATGATGATTTGGGAATGAACCATCACTTATATCATTTATATATATTACATCAATTGGAAACATGTCATAAACTTTTTTTGCTATTATACTACTTGTACCGTTTCCTGGATCAACAACTACTTTAACTCGTCTATTACCAAAATTAAAATTATTTTTAAATAATTCTAAATAATCATTTGTAATATCATAGTCTTTTACCTGACCTAGACCTTTGGAGAAATCTCCTTTCAATATATAACTTAGAAAATCTTGGATTTCTTTTCCTTTACAATTTCCTCGCTCATCAAAAGCAAACTTAAATCCATTATCATCTTTAGGGTTATGACTTGCAGTAACCATTACACCACTAAATATATTAAGTTTTATACAAGCATAATAATACATTGGTGTAGTACATAATCCTAAGGAAATAATATTTATACCAGTTTCAATAATCCCTTCTATTAATGCACTATATAATTCTAATCCACTAAGACGATTATCATGTCCTACTATACATGTTGTTTTGCCAAGACTCTTAATATAACTTCCGAAGCCAAGTCCTATTGTATATGCTGTATCTGCATCAATTTCCTTAGGATATACTCCTCTAATATCGTATCCTCTAAATATGTTTTTATTAATATCTTTTTTATAATTCATGTTTACCCTCCTATTATTAATATTATCATAAGAAAATTAAAAAAGCTACTAACAAATATCTTGTAAGTAACTTAAAATAATTATTTATTTTTATTGTTTTTTATCTGTTCTTTTGTTTTATCAATTATTTCTTTAAGATGGATTATATTTTTATTATTTTTTGAAATTTCTGGAAAGGCTTTTATTATTCTCTTATAAAAATAATTGTATTTATTAAGAGATTTTCTTACTTCTTCTTTGATTATATTTGTAGCATCAAGATTTTTATATTTAGAAGTGTCAATCTTTAATTTAATTACGGCTATAGTTGAAACTATAAAATCTATTATCATTATTATAAAAATTATAGTTGAGATAAACATAATTATATTTTTATCAAACAAACCTAAAAAATTAAATACTATTGGATTAAATATTTTGATAATAAATATTCCACCAACTCCAAATAAGACACCAACTTCAAGACATATTCTTCCATTTAAATTGAATTTATTTTTTGAATAATCCCACCAACGTAGATTAAATAATTTTTCAAGAATTAAACTAGTAAAATATTCAATTATACAACAGAAAACTACTGTCATAATGAAAAGTGCTAAAATATCATTTTGATACTTTTTTAAAAAAAGAGTTACTATCATAGAACCTACTCCGAAAATGGGTAAATAAGGCCCAATTAAATATCCTCTACTAAAAATAATTTTCTTTTGTGTAATGCTTACACTAAAGACTTCTACAAAATATCCAGCAATTGAATAAATTACAAAAAGTAAAAACATATAACATAATTCAATATACATAAAACCACTACCTAACGTTTATATAAACATTGCTAAAATTATTAGGATAAAACCTAGTAATATTCCTGCTATGCTTATTTTTTTATTTTTTATTTCACTTATTTTAGGTAATAATTCGTCTATTACTATAAATATAAGCATTCCTAGTGTTAAAGATAAGAGTCCTCCTAAAATATAAGAACTGATGCTTTCTAAATTTAATAAATACATTATAAATCCACCTAAGAATGTTGATAGTGAAACTAAAAAAATTGTAAATACTGTTTTTTTGATATTTTTGGTACTATGATAAAAACTACTAGCTATAACCATTCCTAAGGGAATGTTATGAAAACCAATTCCAATTGTTAAGGCTAATCCTAAACTTGCGTTTGATAAGCAACTTGAATATACAGCCATACCTTCTATTATATTGTGTAAAATTAAAGCAACTGAGGTCATTACTCCAATATGGACTAAATTTTCTTTTGCTTCAGAGTTAGACATTTTATGTTCATGATGATCTGGAATAAAATTATCCAATAATTTTAATATAACAAATCCTGCAACAATTCCAATTATTGCTATATAAATGTATCTAAATCCTAAATTTTCAAATATTTCTGGTAATAAATCAGTAATTATAATACCAACAATTACCCCAAAAGCTAAACCTATTGAAAACTCTATAATTTTACTTTTTTTATTAATTAATAAAGCAATAAATGCTCCTATTACTATAAATATACCTAACAATAAAGTTGTTAGTAAACCTATTTCATATCTTTCCATAAATCCTACCCTATAATATTCTTTAATATTCCAAATGATAAAAGCATCATAATAATACTAGCCATAAAAATTCCGATCATTGTTGCTAAAAATGCTTTTTTTCGATCCATTTCTAAAACTGAGGCTATTAAACATCCTGTCCAAGCTCCTGTTCCTGGAAGAGGAATACCTACAAATAATACTAATCCCCAAAAACCATATTTTTCTATTTGATCTTTGCGTTTATTTACTTTTTCATCTAACCATTTTGCAATTTTTTTAAAATGCTTACTATTACGCATCCATTTTAAGATTGAACTCATGAACCAAAGGATAAATGGTACAGGAATAATATTTCCAACAATTGCAATAATATAACTTGATACCATATTTAAGTTAAGTAAGGCAGCAGCTAGTAGTCCTCCTCTAAGTTCTAATATTGGCATAAGTGAAATTATAAAAACAATTAATTCTTTACCAAATGGAATTGCTAAAAAACTACTAAATAACGATACTATGCCTCCAACTATTTTTTCTACCATATATCCTCCTAATTTTCTAAAATTTCCATAATTAATGGTACAACATGTTTTTTACGTGAAACACATCCTGGAATAAAATACCCTTGGTTAATAGATGTTTGATATGCAACATCCATTATCCCTGAACCTTTTGTATTAAATATTACATAACTTCCATTTTTAATAATATCAGTAACATATAATGCAACAAGTGCATAGTTATTTGCTTCAGCAACATTATCAATAACTTTTACATATTCATCAATTTCTTTTTCTATTTCATCAAAATTCATAGTAAAGAATTGCCCAATTGCAAAATTTTTGTCATTAACTGTAAAAAGTTTATAGTCATTATACAATACATCTTCTTTACTCATTCCAGCTAGAGATGTTCCTGATTTTAATAAGTTTAACCCATATTCAAAATAATCAACTTCTGCTATTTTAGCAAGAGTCTCTACTGCCTCAGCATCTTTATTAGTTGCTGTTGGACTTTTTAATATTAATGTATCTGAAAGAATCCCCGATAATAAAGCTCCAGCTATGTGTTTTGGAATTTCTATATCTCTTTCTTTATATAATGTATATACTATAGTACAAGTTGAACCAACTGACATATTTCTAAAGTTAATAGGATTATTAGTTGTTATACTTCCTAAATTATGATGATCAAAAATTTCTAAAATTTCGGCTTCATCTAAACCTTCTACACTTTGTAATTTCTCATTGTGGTCAACTAAAATTACTTTTTTAGGGTGTTTTTCACTCAAGTCTGTAATTTTTAATAAGCCTAAACACTTGTTATTTTTATCTACTACTGGATAGTTGGTATGTTTTAATTTATTATTGATATCAACAACATCTGAGACAAAGTCTGAATTTAAAAACTTAGCAGGATTATATATTTTTATCATTGTTTTAATATAATTTGTAAGTCCTACTAAACGAGCAACTCGGTAAGTATCATATGGAGTTCTTATAATGTTAACATTATTTTTCTTAGCAATTTCTATGTGTTCTTCTTTAATATAAGAATCTCCTGAAAGGATTATTAATTTTACGCCACTATTTACAGCATATTCTATTACACTATGTCTATCTCCAACTATTAAAATATTATTTTTTTCTAGTTTTACATTACTCATAAATGTTGTACTACGATATGCAGCTACAATAAGATTTCCTATTATTTCTTCTGAACATCTATTTATTTCTTCGCCTTTTAAAACGTTAATTAGATTGTTATAAGAAGTATATAAAGCCTCAATATTTTCATTAACTATTATGTGTGATAAATTTTTAATAGTAATAAGTCCTGCAAAACTTCCATCTTCTTTTATTACTGGAAGTCCTGTTAATTCTTCTTTTAGCATAGCTTGATATCCATCATAAATACTTTCTGTATCTTTTACATAAAAACCTTTATGATAATCAACATCTTTTAGTTGTAGTTTTACATCATTTAAATATTTTGGAGGTTTAATGTTAAAATATTTTAAAGCATACATAGATTCTTTATTAATATTACCAAGTACTCTTGCTTCTGTATTATATCCTAATTGATTTTTTAAATATGAAAGACCTATAGCTGACATTACTGAGTCAGAATCAGGTTTTTTATGTCCAAATACAAAAGTTTTTTTCATCTAATCACTTCTTTCTTTCAAATTATATCATAAGTATTATATAAAATAAAGTTTTAATCTGTTTTTTAAGTATAAATATAATTTATAAAATATCGCTAACAAATGTTAGCGATATTTAAGGAAATTTACTACAATTAAAAGTAAAAATGTTCCTGCTGCGGATAGTTGTTTTTTTATGGTATAACTTCTTTCATAGATGGATGCACAGTCATCTATAATATCAACTATCCAGCTCTCAGTATATTTTGGTGGGGTAAAGGTAACTGGAAACATATGTGTTTTGATAATGTCTTTTTGCATATCACTTAATTTAACATATTTAGATGCATTTTCTAAAGCATGATTTGGGTGTCTCCTTAATTTAAAAACACTTGATTCATCTGCAACTTCATCAGTAAAAAAATCATGTAATAATGCAGCTATAGTTGCTTCCTTATAATTAAGATGGAGTTTTTTAGTAATTAAATATGTATAATATGCAACTCTTAATGAATGATTATATCGCGTAATACCATGATGAGATATTTTTTTTAACTCATAAAATTCATCAATATTAAGAATTGGCTTTATAATTTCAGTAAACTCTTTATTTTTATATTTTTTCATTTTATCATCCCTTAATATTATACCCTAAAACATTCTAATTAATAATATCATATTAACTATTTTCTTAGCAATTTTTTAATATTAATTAGTTGTTTTCTTTACACAATTTTACAAACTATCTTATTTCTCATTAATTTTGATTAATTTTTTTGTATGGTATACGAAAATAGTAAAGTTTTTAAATACTTTAAAAATTTTTTATCAAGAAATTGAATTAATATTAATTTTTCCATATTACTTCCCCTTTTTATGCAGGTCATATTATATCATATTAATCAATTTTTTTCAAGTAAAATCATTTTTTAACTATCTTTTTATAAGTTTTTAAATGTCGTTGTAGCATTTAAAATGGTTTACTAGCAAGTATTTTCTTTAAGATTTAAAAAATTCCTTGAAGAATTTAAAACTTCTATAAAAAATAGTAAATTAGTAGAAAAATAGATATTAAATAATTCATATATTATTTAAAATAAAGGACTCGCGATGGAAAAATAATATTTTTAGTTAAAAAAATATTAAACTTAAACAAGTTCTCTTAATATTTTATCCATTTCTTCAATATCTTCTTTAGTTGTTTCTAAAACTTCTTGTTCTTTATTAAACCAAGCTGGGATATTTTTTTCTGAATTACTGTTTTTTACTTTGATAGTTTCTTTAGGTTTGATTAATTTTTTAATCTTTTTATGCTCTTTTTCAGTTATTTGCATAGCCTCTTCTACTGTTTCAATATTAAGTCGCTTCCACTGACCAGCAATTGTTTCAACATAACTTTTTTTTAGTTGCTCATTATTTATTTTTAAAACATAACTAATTAATACATTAACAACTCCTGGGTTTAGTTTTTGATCAATTAATAGATTTTCAATTAATTTCTTATCACGATCAGTTGGTTCAGCACCTTTATACTTTGCTCTTAATAATTGATATGGAGTAATATTTTCAAAAGTGTATACCATTTTTGCCCATTTAGAATTGTCACCTTTTGGTTTCTTTAAATAATCTGGTTGTTTATTATAAATTAGAGTTGGTAAATTTCCTGAATTATCAAATTGATAATAATCTCGACAACTTTTTCTTAAAACGGTTTTATCGATAAGACCTTTTTCATTAATACTATTTCTTATTAATCCTTGCATATCTAAAGAAGTTAGATTATATATATAACTTAAATTATTTATAAGCTCTTTTGTTTCACTATTAAAACATTTTGGACTAATTTGACTTTCTGGTAGAGAAGAGATTATCATATTAAAATCAATTCCTTTATTAATTATAATATTATTAGAATCTTTTTTAGTAATATCTTCTTCTACTTCCATAATTGTACCAACTATTGATTTAAATACTTCATCAAATGATGATGTTACATCTTCATAATCTTTTAAATTTATTCTTGGAACTTTGAAAAGACTAAGTACTTTTTCGTATTCTTGTTTACCTATATTATTATATAAAACAATATTTAATATTGGATGATTAAAAAAATCATGTGCACTAATTGGAGAATAAATTAAATAAACATATTGATTGATATTATCTTTTTTTAAATAAGTTTTAAGTAATCCTACAGCTTCTAATTTCTCTCGAGCGATGACGATATCTTCTAATTTTAATTGCATTGTAGCCATTAAATGATGGTGTGTTAAATCAGTACTTATAATTTCTTGTTTATCCAAATCATCTATTAAAGTAAAATATAAAGCAGTAGCAGCAAAGCCAATAATTGGTTGATAAAGAACTGAAATTAATTTTTTATCTTTCTCCGTTATAACAGTTTTATTTATTACTGTGTAGGTATCAGCTGGTAAGATACTTAAGTTTTTCATGAAGTCACCACCCATTTATTTACATTGTATCAAAAGAAAAAATTAAAATCTATAAAAATGATTTTAAAATATAATTATTAAATATTTCTTTAAATATTATATTTGTTTTATAAAATTAATTATAGTAGTCATATCAATTTTTGTAAAATATATAAAAGCAAAACTTATTAAAAGAAATGGTCCAAAAGGAACTAAATTTTGATGTTTTTTTAGTAATATAAATATTGAAACTGGTAAAGCTAAGAAACTTGCTAAAAAGATAGAAATCAAACCTAAAAATGGATTTAGAATAAGTCCAAAGACAAACATCATTTTAACATCCCCTCCTCCAAGACTTTCTTTTTTAAAGAGAAAATTACCAAAAATCATTATAGTATACATAATTATAAATAATGTAAATCCAGATAATAATGAAATTAAAGCGTTTAAAACACTGGAATTTAGGGTAATTATAATGGTAAAAAATCCTATAAAAAAAATTAATATTTCATCAGGTATTATATAATAAGAAATATCTGATACAGACACAATTATTAGTAACGAAACAATTCCTAGTGCTATTAATAACTCATATGAAAAACCAAATACATAAAATGATAAAGAGAATAAAACACCTGTAAAAAACTCCATGTATGTTGATAATTCATTAATTTTAGCTTTACAATATCTACATCTTCCTTTTAAAAATAAATATGATAATAAAGGAATCATATCCAAAAGTGAAAGATTATGTTGACATTTATCACAATGACTTCTATCAGTTAAAAAGTTTTCATGTTTTGGAAGTCGTAAGCCTATTACTGTATAAAAAGAGCCCATAAACAAGCCAAAAATAAAAAAGATAATTAAATATAATATAAACAAAACAATTACCTCCTTTATTTAATTTGACTATAAATTGAAAACATTGGTTGAATTATAGATAATAAAATAATACCAACTATTACTGCTAGAAAGCAAATTAGCATAGGTTCTACTAAACTTTTCATTTGATCAATTACATTTTTATGAAGCATTTGAAAGTGAGATGCTACTTTTTCCATCATGTTTCCAAGTTGACCTGTTGTTTCTCCAGTTACTAGCATTTCGTAGGCAACTACTGGAATGGCCCACTCTCCTCGAAAAGCCATAGAGATTGAATCACCTTTTCCTAAATTTTCTAAAGTTTTATTTATAATTCGTTTATATACTTCATTATTAGTTATTTTTGATAAAATTTCCATACTATCAGTAATAAATACACCATGATTTATAAGTGATGCAAATGTTTTTGTAAAATTTGCTATTTCATTATAGATAACAATATCTTTAAAAACAGGGGTATGCATTATTATTATTTGAATGGATTCTCTAAATTTCTGATTTTTTTTGTATAATTGAGAAAAAATGAAAATGAATGAAAATACTACTAATAGAATTAAATACCATTTTTCCTTTACAAAATCACTTATTGCTAAAATGGCTAAAGTTAAAGGTGGCATTGTAGCTCCATTTTCTTCAAATAAAGAGGAAAACTGAGGAACTAAATAAGTTAGCATAAAGACTAATACTCCTATTGCTATTGTTAAGACTACTAGTGGATAAGTCATTGCAGATTTCATTTGTTTACGTGTCTGATCCATTGATGTATAGTAGTCTGCCATATCGTCAAGTATCGAAGGTAAATCACCTGTCATTTCAGCAGTTTTTACCATATTAATTAGTAATTTTGGAAAAACTGTATTTTGCATTAGCATTGCATCTGATAAACTTTCTCCTTTAAGTAATTGGTAAACTAATTGACTGAAGCTTTTTTTTAGAATTGTTTTTCTTGATTGTTTAGATAAAATTTTCACTGAATCCACTAAAGGAATACCTGATTTAATGTATGTTGATAATTGTGTTAGAGAAAAGGCTAAGTCACTTGCTCCTAATTTACCACTTCCGATATCGACATCTAATTTACTTCTTTCTTTAACTTCAAGAACTTGATATTCTAAAGAAAGTAGGAAATTTCTTACATCATCTTCTGATTCTGCTTCGAATGTTCCTTGTTCCTTTTTTCCAACTCCATTAATAATCGTGTAGCGAAAGTTTTTGGTAGGATGTTTAACTTTATCACGTTTTTCAATTACTACTGAAGGATCATCGGGTAAAGATACTTCTGGTTGTGAAATGTTGACTGATCCTCTAATGGTATTATTATAATTAACGTTAGTTTGATTATTATATTGAATGTTATTGTTTTGCGCTGCATTTGTATTATTATTGATAACTTGACCTTGTACTACTTTAGTTTCTACTAATGTATTACTTGAAGTCTTTGGTTTACGTTTAAATCCAAACATACAATCAACATCCTTTATTATTCTTACTTTCTTATATTTTATCATAAAGTCTTTTTTTTTGAAATATATAATTAAACTTTTTTAGTAATTTACATATATTATTATGAGAGGTGAAATTATGAATCCTTATTCTTATTCTGGACTTTTAGGTAAAGGTTTAAGTCTTACAAAAACTATTAATTGGACTGCTCTTTTAGATGGAACACAAAAAACACTTGGTGTTATAAACCAAGCTATTCCTATTGTCTATCAAGTTAAACCTATTTTGGGTAATGCTAAAACTTTATTTAAAATAGCAAATGTTATGAATGAGCCAGTAAGTAGTAATGTTACAAATACTATTAGTGAACCTGTTAATGAAGTAGTTAAAAATACAAACAGTAGTCCAATTTTTTATATTTAAAAAAGATAGTATGAGACTATCTTAATTTATTATATTTATCTAAAAAGTCTTTTTTGTAGTCTAAAAATCTATCTTCTTTTATAGCTAATCTTATTTCTTCTGTAAGTTTAATTAAAAATCTAATATTATGAATAGATAAAAGTCTTCCACCTAAAACTTCTTTAACACTTAATAAATGTCTTATATATGCTTTTGTATAATTTTTACAACAATAACAATCACAACCGTTTTCAACTGGATCTAAATCTTTTTTATATTTAGCATTATTTAAATTAATTTTTCCAACTCGTGTAAATGCTTGTCCATGTCTAGCAATTCTTGTTGGTAGAACACAATCAAAAATGTCAACTCCACGTTCTACACCTTCTAATATGTCAACAGGCTCTCCAACTCCCATTAAATATCTAACTTTATCTTCTGGTAAGTATGGAACAGAATAATCAATCGCTTTATACATATCTTCTTTTGACTCACCATCATTGGCTACTCCACCAATGCTATAACCATCAAAATCCATTTTAACTGTTTCTATAGCTGAAAATTTTCTTAAATCTTCATAGGCTCCACCTTGGACAATTCCAAATAATGATTGATTAGGGTTATTGTGAACTTTTTTACCACGTTTTGCCCAACGTAATGTTCTTTCTACACTATTTTTTAAATATTCATAATTTGCACTTGCAGGAGGACATTCATCAAAACTCATAGCAATATCACTATCTAATTTATTTTGTATTTCAATAGATTTTTCTGGAGTTAAAAAAAGTTTTTGTCCATCAATATGACTTTTAAAGTGAACTCCTTCTTCGGTTATATCTTTGTTTTTATTTTTAGCAAGTGAAAAAACTTGAAAGCCTCCACTATCAGTAAGAATTGGACCATTATAATTCATGAATTTGTGTAACCCACCACAATAAGATACAATATCTTCACCTGGCCTTAGCCATAAATGGTAAGTGTTAGCAAGGCATACTCCACTACCACATTCTTTTACTTCTTCAGGAGTTAAACCTTTTACTGTTGCTCTAGTACCAACTGGCATGAACATTGGTGTTTCAACAACTCCATAATTAGTTTCTATAGTACCTAGTCTAGCTTGGGTATTTTTTTCTTGATGTATTAAATTATATTTTATTTTCATTTTATCACTCTCTTTGAAATATTATAATACCTTTTTTATTTAATTACAAGTTTAGAGAAATCTATTTTGTTTTTTTGATGATTGATATTTTTTTGTAGAGTTTGTAGTATAACTATCAATTTTATTATCAATATCATAAACTATTCCTGTTAAGGATTTCTTTCCAACGTTTATAGAAAATCCATCATTTTCTCTTAAGCCATAAAGTACAGAACCTAAATTATCTATTCTTTCAACATAATCACAATCAAGTTCTGTAGAAACTGCTCTATTAATCATTTCTACTCTTTTGAATTTTGTTTTTTCTTCATCAAAAAGCATGATACTAAATTTTGAACCAATTCCTATTGATCCATTATCTTCAGGAATTGCTACAGGTTTTTTTAGAATTTTTTTGATAATAATAAGTCTTGTTTTATCTTTTAGATTTTTAAGACGTTCTATTTCTGGTTTTAATAGTTTATATTGACTAGTAGTTATATATAGATGAGTATCTAGCTCTTGTTGCTCTTCTTCTGTTAAATCTTTGTCATTTAATAAATGTTTAAGCAGTTTTTTAGATTTATGACTTTGTCTATTTTTATAAGGTCTTTCTCTTATAAAATTGATATATTGTTTTTTGTCTGTTTCAATTTTAGTGATTATTCCACTTATAATATTTCCATTTACTTGATAAGAAAATGTTTCTCCTTCTTTTTTTCCTACTATTGCTTGTCCTATGGGACTTTCTTTGGAAATATAAGAAGGTATTACAGTTCCAATAGATTTTTCAATCATTATAAAAGTTTCTTTAGAAGCTGTATCATCAAAATATAACTCAAATTTTGTTCCAACTTCAATAGAGTCTAAATTTCTATTTATTAAATATTCACATTCAGATAAAAGATTATTTATTTCTTTTATTCGTCGATCGTTAAGTAATAAATTATAAGTATTTTCCGTATCAAAATTAAAAGTACGAGACATTTCACTTACAACGTAATTTTCTGATTTAGCAGAAGATATAGCTTTTTGATTTTCATATCTTAATCGCTTTTCTTCTTCTATCAAGCTAGAAATTTGTTCTGGTATTAAAATCATATTAGACACTCCTTTTTTAATATTTGTATATTATAATGTAAATATTAAAAAAATGCAATATATGATTTATTTAATAAACATTGCATCTCCAAAAGAAAAGAAACGATAATTATTTTTAACTGCTATTTGATAGGCATTTAATATATTTTCTCTACCAGCAAGAGCTGATACTAACATGACTAAAGTAGATTTTGGTAGATGAAAGTTTGTTATTAAATTATCGATTGCTTTAAATTTATAACCAGGATAAATAAAGATATTAGTCCAGCCAGAGCACTCTATAAATTGTTCATATTTGTTTGCGATAGTTTCGAGCGTTCTCGTACTTGTTGTGCCTACTGCAATAATTTTTTTTCCAGATTGATGAGTTTTATTTAACAATTCAGCAGTTTCTTTTGACATAGAATAAAATTCACTATGCATTTCATGTTCTTCGATTTTTTCTACATTTACTGGTCTAAAAGTACCAAGTCCAACATGAAGAGTCACATAAGTAATATTTACCCCTTTTTCTTTTATTTTATCTAATAATTCTTCAGTAAAATGAAGCCCTGCAGTTGGTGCAGCAGCACTTCCTACTTCCTTGGCATATACTGTTTGATAACGTGATTGATCTTTTAATTTTTCATGAATATAAGGAGGAAGTGGCATAGTGCCAAGTTCTTCAAGTATTTCCATTAAAATTCCCTCATAAAGCAATTCAAAATGTCTAATTCCATCTTCAAAAACACCACAACATTTGGCTTTTAATTTTTTGCCACCGAATGATATTATTGTACCTTCTTTTATTCTCCTCGCTGGTTTTACTAAGCATTCCCATTTATCTTTTTCTAAATTTTTTAAAAGTAAAATCTCAATAACAGCATCAGTTTGTTCTTTAATCCCTATTAATCTTGCTGGTAAAACTTTTGTGTTGTTTAAAACTAAAGTATCTCCTTTATTAAGATAATTAATTATATTATAAAATTTTTCGTGATTAATACTTCCTGTTTTTTTATCTAATACTAAAAGTCGTGATTCATCTCTTTTTAATAAAGGGGTTTGTGCAATTAAATCTTCAGGTAGATAATAATCAAATTCTTTAACTTCCATTTTTAGTCCTTTCTTTTAATAAAAAAATATTATTGAATTGTTATTTTATCATATTATTTTTTAAAATGAAATACCACTTTTTTCAATAAGGTTATTCATATATTCTCCTTCCATTTGCAATAATTCACAACAAGAATGGTTTATAAAAATCGATTTAATATCTTGGATATGATATCCTTTTTCAAATAATATTATTGCTAATTCATTGAAATCTATATAAAAATCATAATGATTAGTTTTTCTTTTATAGATAGCAAATAATTCTTTTGATAATATTTCGATATTTATAGCATAGTTTTCAAGTTGATCATAGATAGAAAATTCACAAATACTTATTAAATGAAGGAGATTATAATCTTTTATTTTATTATAATCTTTTTGAATATAGATACTACTAGTTAACATTGTTAATATTTTTGTTTTTTTTGATTTCTTACTGAATTTTTTATCCAGATATTGTAAGATTTTAATAAATAGATATTCTTCTTTAATTGATAAATTTTCAATTGCTTTAGTTGATTTTTTATAAATTTCTGGCAGTAAAAAACTATTTAAAATTATATTTTTTATTTCTTCTTGCTTTAAAAGACTTAAGAAATCTTCTTTGCTATTTATATTTTCAAATATAAGATTACACATAAACTTAGTCCTTATTTTTATTTATTCCTAATACTTCATAAGCTTTATCTGTTGCTATTCTACCTCGAGAAGTTCTTTTTAGTAAACCATTTTGTAGCAAGAATGGTTCATATACATCTTCAATAGTTGTAACTTCTTCTCCTATTGAACTACTTATTGCTTCTACACCGACAGGCCCACCATTAAATTTGGTAATTATAGCTAAAAGTAGTTCTCTATCAGTATTATCAAGCCCTAATTTGTCAACTTTTAATCTTTTTAATGCTTCTTCTGTAATAGTTAGATCTATATTACCATCACCTTTTACCATTGCAAAATCTCTTACTCTTTTAAATAATCTATTTGCAATTCTTGGAGTTCCTCTACTTCTTTTAGCAAGTTCTAAAGCTGCATCACTATCTATTGTTATATTTAAAACTCGTGATGTTCTTTTTATAATGTCTGTTAGTTCTTCAACACTATAGAATTGCAATTTATTTACAATACCAAATCTATCTCTTAGTGGAGCTGATAAGTCTCCTGCTCTTGTTGTTGCTCCTACTAATGTAAATGGTGGTAAATCTATTTTTATATTTCTACTATTTCCTTCACTACCTACTATGATATCTAGGGAAAAATCTTCCATAGCTGGATATAATATTTCTTCAATATATCTTGGCATTCTATGTATTTCATCAATAAATAAAACATCACCTGGTTCTAATGAAGAAAGAATAGCTGCTAAATCCCCACTTTTCTCAATTGATGGGCCACTAGCTGTTTTGATATTTGTTCCTAATTCGTGAGCAATAATAAAGGCTAAAGTTGTTTTACCAAGACCTGGAGGACCATAAAGTAAAACATGATCAAGAGCTTCGTTTCGCATTTTAGCAGCACTAACAAAAACTTTAATGTTTTCTTTAACGTCATTTTGACCAACATATTCTTCGATTGTTTCTGGTCTGATTGTGTTATCGATTACATTATCATCAAATAAATCATAAGACTTAACTACACTCTCATTTTTCATGTTTATTCCTCCTTTTAAAATCTTTCTTTATTATAATATCTTATTTTTTAGAAAGCTATCTTTTTTATTAGATAATTATTATTACTATTATCTCAATAATAACTTTAAGGCTTCTTTTACTTGTTCTTCAATACTTAAATTTATATTTATTCTTGCAAGAACAGGCTTTATTTCTTTTTCTTTATAACCAAGTCCTAATAAAACTTCTTTTAACTCGTTTTCTGTTTCTACTACTTCATCTGTAATTCCTAAACCAATGATTTCTAATTTTCCTTTTAAATCAAGAACAATTTGTTTTGCGAGTTTATCCCCTATTTTAGGGAATTTCTTTAAGTATAATATATTTTCTCTTTCAATAGCATCCATAATTCCTTCGATAGAACCAACTGCTAATATTGGCAAAGCCATTTTACACCCTAAACCTTTAACACTAATTAACTTTAAAAAGAAGTTTTTTTCTTCTAATGTTTTAAAACCATATAATAAATTAGAATCATCTGTTATTTGTTGATAAATATAGACTTTATATTCTTCATTAATTTCAAATGAATAAGGATTAGAAACATAAACTAAATACCCTATTTTATTATTTTCTACTACAATTGAATTATTTTTTATATCTGTAATTATTCCTTTTATATAATCAAACATTATTACTCATCTCCATAACTATAGTAATTATATAATACATTTGTTCTATCGTCAAGGATTATATTATTTTAAAAAGTTGTAGCAATATAACTAAAATTTTATCAAAAAAGTAATTTTAATTAACTATAAAACTTTTTTTAACTTAATCTGATTTTTTTTATCGATTATAACTTTATATAAAGTATCTTCATTTATAGTTTGTTCTTCAAATAAAGATAGATATTGATCTGTAATTTCAGGTAAATTTTTAAAAATATAAATATAATCTATTTGATTTTTTAAAATTAAATCAACAAATTCTTCTTTACTTCCTTTAAAGTTGCCATCTTGATTAATTATATTAATATTAAAAAATTCATATCTATTTATTTTTACAACAAAAGGATTGGCTATATTAGAGTAAAAATATACTCTATCTTTGTTTGTTATTAGATTTTGATATTTACTAATTTTAGTATAATTACTCTTTTCAGTTTGTAAAAATGTTTTAAAATTTTCTTTATCAATATATCTATTTTTTAAGTTATCAGACGGTGTAAAAAATATAATAAATAATAAAAATAGATAAATTGTTTTTAAATTAATTGGCTTATTTAAAAGTATTAAACTATTTAACATTAACCATGATATTAATAAAGTTGACAAATATCTTTCATAACATGATAAAACAATTGATTCTACATTTAAAAATAGATTTAAATAGACCCAGAGTAGAAAAATGAAAAAAATTAAAAATGTAAGAGAATGAAATATCATAATGAAAAAATATTTTTTTTGCTCTTTTTTGTTACATAATTCATAAATACAAAATGAATAACCAATTAGTGCTAATAAAGTAAAAATAAATGAGATATTTCTTATAGTAAATGATTTTTTATTATAAGTAGATTGAAAGTAAAGTTTTTTCACTTTTTCTTTATCTTCTACTTTTTCTTCAATATTAATATTATCTATTTTCCACTCT
>CAJUTW010000039.1 GCA_910589335.1 uncultured Bacilli bacterium
AAGACTAAATTCTACTTTAAAATATGGAAACTGGAATTTACTTTTCTACTTCACGTTTTTTATATTTTATAAAAAAATAACAAAAATTACTTGACTTTAACTATCTTTCTATAGTATTCTATTATTGCAATTGAGAAATCAAATAATTAAATTGAAATTCCTCTTGCAAAATTAAAAAAATTATAGTAAACTTAAAAAGTACTGATTATTAATGGACCTGTAGCTCAGTTGGTTAGAGCACACGCTTGATAAGCGTGGGGTCACAGGTTCAAGTCCTGTCAGGTCCACCATTAATAATGCCTCAATAGCTCAGTTGGTTAGAGCACTTGACTGTTAATCAAGGGGTCCTAGGTTCAAGTCCTAGTTGGGGCGCCATATGGCGAGTTGGTGAAGTGGCTTAACACACTGCCCTTTCACGGCAGCATTCACGGATTCGAATTCCGTACTCGTCACCATTTTGAAATTTAACTCCTACGGGAGTTTTTTTAATAAAAAAATATTGACAATTACTAAGCATTAATGTAATATTATATATGCGGAAGCAAAAGAGGAAATGGAGTAGTACTCAAGAGGCTGAAGAGGCGCCCCTGCTAAGGGTGTAGGTCGGGCAACTGGCGCGAGAGTTCAAATCTCTCCTACTCCGCCATTATAAAATTAAAGTTCTAGAAATAGAACTTTTTTTGTTTTTTTATACTTATTTCTAGATAAAATTCCTAGTACCAAAGATAATTATATGATATAATTTTATGAGGAGTGTAAGATATGATCAAATTAATAAAAGAATTTCTAAATAACTTTCAAGATTTATCTCAATATTATGATTTTTTAATTAATAAAACTAAAAATCATGAAAATATAGGCCTTACAAATGAAAAGATAATTGATGAATTTTTTGTAATAGTAAAACATAAAAATAAAATATTATCTTATAAAAATAAATTAAAAAAAATAATTAAAAGTAAAAATTATTTTTTTATAAAAAATTTAATTACCAAAAATAATTACAATATAAACTTCGAATATTTAATAAACGAATTAAATAAATATCAAGAAGAAACAAAAAGGAATTTTTCTTACGAACAATTATCTATAATACCTTTTCTTTTATCAATAATTTATATTGAAAAGTTAAATATTTTATGTCGTGAAGAGTATATTAAACTTGTCGATATCGAAGATGTTTCTAATATTATTTCTTCCAAAGAAGAATTATCAATAAAAGATTTTATTCCAAATAATTTTGACTTAAAAAATAATTTACACTATATTTTTGAAATTAATAATCAATTAAAAAATATCAAAAAAAATAATCACAAAATATTTAAAGACCTAAACAATTATTTAACTGAAAAAGAAGTTAATTTGAAAGATTTAATTAGCGAAGAATATCAAAAGAAAATAACAGCTAATTTATTAGTTACAAATATTTTAAATAATTTAAAAGAATTTTTAAATTACCAAGTAGAAGATATTTATAATAAAGTATCAAATATCGAAAAGATTTTATTAAAAGATTCAGTTTACAAAAATATGACTCTAGAAACAAAAAAATTATATCGGAAAGAACTTCATGCTAAAGCAAAAAGTAACCATATTTCTGTAATAAAATATTTAGAAGAAAATTTTGATAAAACAGAGCATATTGGTTATAAAATATTAAAAAAAGAAAATAACACACTAAAAGTAATTACATATACATTATTTCTTCTTATAATTTCTGCATTTATCACATATTATATTTCAACTTATTTTATTAAACCTAAAATATTAAGCTTTATTTTATTATATCTTCCAATATTAGAATTTCTAAAAATATTAACAAATTACATTTTATTACAAATAACTCCAACTAAAATAATACCTAAACTAGATTATACAAAAGCTATTCCAAAAGATGCAGCAACTATGGTTGTTATTACAACTATAATATCAACTAAAGAAAAAATAGAAGAAGTATTTAATAATTTAGAATCTTATTATTTATTAAATAAATCAGATAATTTATATTTTTCATTATTAGGAGATGCAACTAAATCTAAACTTAAAGTAGAAAATTTTGATAAAGAATTAAAAGAATTTGGACAAAATTATGCAGAAAAATTAAATAAAAAATATAAAAAAGATATATTTTATTTTTTATATCGCCGTCGTGTTTGGAATTCTAAAGAAAAAGCTTATTTAGGATATGGAAAGAAAAAAGGAGCACTTCTACAATTTAATAAAATTCTATTAAAAGAGTATGTAGATGAAACAAAATATTTTAATGTAAATATGTTAAATAACCATAATCTAGATATAGATTACGTTATTAAATTAGATCCTAATACAAAATTATCCTTTAATACCATTCCTTATTTAATTGGGACTATAAAACATCCATTGAATGCACCAATTCTAAATAAAAATAAAACAAAAGTTATAAGTGGTTATGGTTTAATAGAACCAAGAATAAATATTGATCTTTCCTCATCAAAACAGTCTCTTTTCAGTAAATATCTAATAGGTTCAACAAGAAAAACATGCATTCCTAATTTTAGTCAGAATCTTTTTTCTGAAAGTGAATACTTATCTCAAGGTATTTATGATTTAAAATTATCCAATCAATTATTAGAAAATTCATTTTCTGATAGTATAGAAGGTAGTTATTTAAGATGTGGCTATGCAAAAGATGTTGAAATATTTACTTCTTCTAAAAGTAATTTTATAAAATATTCATCAGAAGAATATCAAACTGCAACAGAAGTAACAGAAAATATTAAATATCTATTAAATAAAATATCAAAAAAAGATGGAAATAAAGTAAAAAATCCACTAAATTTATTATCAAAATTAAAAATATTAGATAATTTACTAAACATTTTTATAAGTCCTTTATTAATAATAATCGTTTTATTAACTACACTTTTAAAAGATAAATTATCAATACTTTGGATACTAGTAATCTTTTTAGGAATTTTAATTTATAACTATATTTTATTAAAATTAAAACAAAATGAATATAAAACTTCTGATGAAAAAAACACATCGACTTTTTCTATTAAATGTTTAATATTTAAAACATATCTTTTTATAGCAACATCACCATTCTATATAAAATTATATCTAGATGCATTTTTTAGAACAATTTATCGAATGTTTTATCCTCATAAAAATTTTATAGATTGGAATAATTCCATAGATGAAAATAATGAAAATCTTCTAAATACTTATGTAAAAAAGTTTACTATAAATTACTTATTTTCAATTATCTTCATTGTAGTAGCCCTTGTAACCAAAATCTATTTATTATTTTTTATAAGTATTATATATTTAACTGCTCCAATAATTCTATATATATTAAATAAAGAGCCAAAACAAATTGAACTTGAACCAAAAGAAAAAGAAGAATTAGAAGATCTTGCAAAAAGAACATGGAAATATTTTGAAGATCATTTAACAGAAGAAAATAATCATTTAATTTCTGATAACTATCAAGAAAATAGAGAAGAAAAAACCATCAATAAAACAACACCAGCAAATATTGGATTTTCTCTAACAAGTGTAATAAGTGCTTATGAATTAAAATTTATCTCTTTTGAAAAATGTCTTGATTTAATTACAAAAATTTTAAATACAGTAAACACTCTTCCAAAATGGAATGGTCATCTTTATCAAGAATATAATCAATCAACAAAAGAAATTTTAAATTTTAAAGTTTCTTCTGTAAACTCAGGGATTTTTACAACATGCATCATTATTACAAAGGAATTTTTAATCAATCACAATCAAGAAGAATTAGTAAAAAAATGTGACAAATTAATTAATAATATTAATTTTAAAAAATTATTAACAAAAAAAGAAAAGTTTAGTCAAGGATTTGATGTTTTAGAAGATACTTTATTAAATGAAAGTTATGATTTATTTGCAAGTGAAGCTTTATTAACAAGTTATGTAGCAATATCACTAGGAAATATTTCAGCTAAACACTGGTTTAATTTGGATAGAACTTTAACTAAATACAATAATAAAAAAGGTCTAATATCAAAAAATGGTACAGCAACAGAATATTTCTTATCTCATTTATTTTTTAAAAATTATGAAAATTCATTACTTTCTGAAACATTAGATTTTACTCATTTTTGTCAAAAAGAATATATAAATAAAATATCAACAAATCTACCTTGGGGTATCTCAAAATCAGCATATTATGAAATAAATAATCAATCAAGTTATAAAACTAATACCTTTAAAATTCCTCTTTTAAAAGCCAAAAATATCAAAGAAAATAGAATAGTTTTATCACCATACTCATCAATTATGACACTAGATTTATATCCAAAAGATGTTTATAATAATTTAGAAAAATTTAAAAAATTAGAAATGTATAGTGACTATGGGTTCTATGAAGCATACGATTATGACTATCAAAATATTATTAAAGCATATTTTACTAACCATCAAGGAATAAGTTTAATAGGTATAACTAATTATTTAAAGACAGGCTTCTTCCAAAATTTATTTCATCAAAATATAAATATAAAATCTCAAGAAATTTTATTGAAAGAAAAAGAACCTTCATTAATAAATGTTGATATGAAATTACTTGATTACCAAAAATATGATTATCAAAAAGAAAAACTTGCAAATGATATAAGAGTTATAGATTGTCTTTCTAATACCAATAAAGAAATATCTTGCTTGTCTAATAAAAATTATTCAATTATTATAGATGAAGATGGAAAAAGTTTATCAAAATATCGTCAAATTAAATTAAATAGAGCTAGTGAAAACTTAGAAAATAGTCATGGTATATTTTTATATATAAAAGATTTAACAACTAATTACCTTTGGAGTAATACCTATGCACCACTTTATATAAAACCTGATAAATATGAAGTTACTTTTAAAACAGATAAAATAGAATTTTTAAGAAAAGACTCTAATATAATTACAAAAACTGAAATTATAGTCTGTAAAGATAATAATACAGAAATTAGAAAAATAACATTAAAGAATATCAGTAATGTAGACAAAGAATTAGAATTAACAAGCTATACAGAACCTGTACTTTTAGAAGATTTTTGTGAATCAGATAATCGAATATTAAATAAAATGTTTATTAAAACAGAATATGATTCAAAAGAACAATGTTTAATTGCTAAAAGAACAAACTTAGAAGAAAATTCAATAAATAATTATATGTTTACTAAATTATTTATTGAAAAAAACACTGCAGATTTTAGCTATGAAACAGAACGTTCTAATTTTATAGGTAGAAATAATAATTTATCTAATCCTTATAAATTGGAAGAAGAATTAACTAATTATACTGGAAATAACATTGATCCAATTTTATCTCTTCGTAATAAAGTTATAGTACAAGCAAATGATTCAATTTCTGTTTATCTTATAGTAGGTTTTTCAAGAAGTAGTGAACAAATTTATGAAAATATTAATAATTTTTCAACTATAGATAAAATAAATAAAGCATATGAAATATCAAAACTTATGCATATTATTGATACAAAAAATATGCAACTAACAAGTGATACACTTAATACTTTTAATAAACTCTTAAATCTAATTTATCAATCAAATAATATAGAATTAACTGAAGAAAGATTAGAACTTTTAAGAAGAAATGTTTTAGGTCAATCAGGTTTATGGAAATTTGGTTTGAGTGGAGATAGACCAATTATTCTTGTTGAACTTAACGATATAAGAGATATGAGTTTTATCTATGAAATCTTAAAAGCATATGAGTACTATAAGAGTAAATTCATATTTATTGATATTTTAATAATTAATAATGAAAGTAGTAAATTTACACCAATTATCAAAAAAGAAATAGATGAAGAACTATATAGAATCAATACTTTAAACCATTTTTATAATACTTTAGGTACAGTAGTTTTAATAAATAATGATAATATTACAAGAGAAGATTACGATTTGTTAAATATTGTTCCAACTGTAAAATTTAATATAAAAAATCATGAAAGTTTAAAAACATTAGTAGAAGATTTAAGAAAAAATTGTCAATTCCTTCCAAAAACAAATTTTGAAAATGAGAAAAATATTCTTATAGAAAAAACAGAAAAATTAGACTTTGATAATAGTTATGGGGGATTCAAAAATAATGGAAAAGAATACTTTGTCTATAATCAAAATACTAAAGAACCTTGGAGTAATATTTTAGCAAATGAAAATTTTGGAAGTATTATAACAAATAATGGATGTGGATATACATATGCCTACAATTCTAGAGAATTTAAAATAACAGATTCAACTGAAGAGACTATATTAAATGAAAAAAGTGAAGGATTTAGATTTAATGGATATAATTTCGATCCAACAGTTTGTACTCATGGCTTTGGTTATAGCGTTTTATCAAGTGAAACATTAGATATTAAACACGATATTACAGAATTTGTCGCAACTAAAGATCCAGCTAAAATCTATATTTTAGATTTAAAAAATAAATTAGATAAAAAAGTATCAATAAAAATCGATTTTTGGATTAAACCTATCTTAGGTAATTCTAAAGAAAAAACTTTAAGATATATTCTTTCAGATTTTAATAAAGAAGAAAATTATTTAGAAATGCGTAATGTTTATAGTAATAACTATAATGATATTAATGTCTTTATGACATCTTCAGAAAATATAACTGAAAGTTTAATAAATAATTTAAATTTAAAAAGTATTACCTTAAATATAGAATTAAAAGCTGACGAAGAAAAAACAATTTCATTTACATTAGGTAGTTCCTATAATGACAAAGAAAATTATGATTTAGTAAAAAAATATAGTGAACTAAATAATTGTTTATCTGAATTAAAAAAAGTAAAGAAATTTTGGAAAGATACTTTAGAAAAAATCCAAATTGAAACTATTGATAAAAGTTTTGATTATGTTATTAATGGTTGGTATTTGTATCAAACTATCTCATCTAGAATTTTTGCAAAGGCAAGTTTTTCAAAAACTATAGGTATCTTAAACTATAAAGAGTTATTAGAAGATGCCATGAATTTAGTTACTATAAATGAAGAATTTACAAGAAATCAAATACTTGAAAATTCTAAACATCAATTTGTAGAAGGAGAAGTTCTTCATTGGTGGAATGAAAAAAATCATTATGGTTTAAGAAGTCGTTTTAAAGATGATTATCTTTGGCTTATCTACACAGTTATCCATTATATTAAAATAACAAATGATTATTCTATTTTAAATGAAAAAACACCATATGTTATTGGAGAAAACTTAAGTGATTATGAAACCGAAAAAGGAATTATTTTTAATTATTCTGAAAATAAAGATACCATTTTAAATCATTGTTTAAAATCTTTAGAATTAGCAATTACTTCTTTAGGAAGCAATAAACTTCCATTATTTGGAAGTGGCGATAGTAATGAATTAATGACTAAAGTAGGAGTTAAAGGAAAAGGTGAAAGTGCCTTTTTAGGCTTCTTTATCTATAATATTATTAATGAATTTAGTAATATTATTAAAAAAGCTAATAAAAATATTGATTGTTCTTCATTTTTAGAATTTAATACAAAATTAAAAGAAAATTTAAATAAGAAAGCTTGGGATGGAGATTATTTTATAAGAGCAATTTTTGATAATGGAGATAAATTAGGCAGTACTGAAAGTAGTGAATGTAAAATTGATTTATTATCTCAAAGTTTTGCAATAATAAGTGAAGTAGCAAATAAAGAACAAATAAAAAGTATTTTAACATCTGTTGAAGATGAATTAGTAGACAATAACATTAAAGTAATAAAAGATTTTACCATGCCATTTAAAAAATCTTTAAATATCCCTGGTAAAATTATGAATTACCCAGAGAAATTTAGTAATAATGGAGGACAAACTACTAAATATACATCATTTTATCTTTTAGCATTAATTAAAGTGGGATACTATGATCGAGCATATCAATATTTCCAAATGATTAATCCAATCAATCGTTCAGATAAAAAAGAAAAAATTGATAAATATCAAATTGAACCTTATGTATTATCAGAAAATATTTCAGCAGCAGAAGCATTTTTAGGTCAAGGAAGTTTTTCATGGTTAACAGGAGCAGCAAGTTGGTTTTATAGAATTGGAATAGAAGAAATATTAGGATTCCATAAAAATGGAAATATTTTAAAATTAGAGCCAAAAATTCCTATTGCATGGGATAATTTCAAATTGACTTATAAATATTTAAATACAACATATAAAATTGAAGTTATTAAATCCGAAAAAGAAGCTTTAGAAATAGATGGTAAAAATCAAATAAGTAATAAAATAGAATTAACTGATGATAAAAAAGTTCACAAAATTAAATTATTTATCAAAAAATAAAAGAAGCAATATCACTGATATTGTTTTCTTTTTGCAACCACAGTAATTATTTGATATAATACGTTTGCGGAGATGATACTTATGAATTTAGATAAAGACAAATATATTATAGTAGAAATTATACCTACTCATAGTGACTCTAAAAAAGGTTTTATTGCTCAAATAAGCGCTTTAAAATTAGAAGGTATAAAATTAATTGACAGATTTGATTATCGTGTTGATGAAAAATTAATAGAGAATCCTGATTTAAAAAATTTAATAAGCTATGATAAAAAAGCATTTACTTATATAGATAATCAATACTTTATAATAGAAAAATTTAAAAAATGGGTTAAAGATTTTCCTTTACTAATTATAGAAGAATCATATACTCTAGATTATTTAAAAGATATAAAAAATAAAAAAGAATTAATCTATTCTTATCTAGATATGAAATATAGTTTAGATATATTTGAACAAATTATAAAAAAATATCAATTAGAGCCTAGCAATCATTTAGTAGATCTTTTATATGAAGCCATAATTTATGAAGGAAATAATAAAAATAAAAATAATTAGGAGGATAAAATAAATGTTTTCTAAGGAGTCTATAAATAACATACAAGATTTTAATTTTCCAAATCAAGATATAGTAAATAATTATAAGAAAATATTAGAAATAGTAATTAACAATTTATCTTCTCTAATTTATGAAAGAAATATAGAATATGATTTTTTACAATTAAAAGAAAAGTTAAAGTCAATGAAACTAGTCTGCAGAAATAGAACTAATCCAGAATATGATGATAAATTTAATATTTTATACATAAGTTTAACTAATCAATTAGATGAAAAATTAACTGATGAAGATCAAATTATATTTCTAATTCATGAAGTTATCCATTCATTTTGTCCACGATTAGAAACAGATAGTATTAGTGATAGATATTATGCCTTTGAAGAATTTTTTACAGAATATTTAACTTTCTATATTTTAAGAAGAATAGGTGGAATTAAACTTGAGAGATATTATTTAAAATCAAAATGTGGTTACTTTAATCAACAAGATCATAATATTATATTAAAACTAAAAGAAAAATTCGGTTTTGATAATCTTTTAACTAACTATTTTAATAATAGTGCTATGGCATTAGAAAAAATAATTCCAAAAGATATATTGAATAGTTTGCAAATTTATTATAATTATTTTATTGAAATTTATGAAAGATATAATGTCCCATTAAAAAGATTAAATGAAATGCTAAATAGCGAATTAATAAAGCAAAATTTAGTTTTACAAAATAAAATAAATAGAATAAATGAAAAAATAGATAATTATAATTTTATTACAACCCATTTAAAATAAAGAAGTATCAAACTTTCTTTTTTTATCTAAAAAATGCTATAATACAATTATAAGGAGAATATTATGGTAAAATTTGATTTTTTTACATATTCAAAATCGTTTTTTAATATTGAAGAGTATAATAGTTTATACAATAAAAAAAATTACTATATTGAAAAACTAAAAAATAATGCAATGACAGCTTGGACTAAAGAAATTGATAATGACTTAGTTAGTGAAATAAAAACAACAGCTGAATATATAAAAAACAACTTTGATTGTTTAGTGGTAGTTGGTATTGGAGGCTCTTACCTAGGAAGTTATTCTTTTATGAATGCTTTTAAGCCTTACTTTAATAATCAAAATTTTGAAATCATCTATGCTGGAACAACACTATCAAGCAAATATTTAGATGAGTTACTTATTTATTTAAATAATAAAAATTTTTGTTTAAATGTAATAAGTAAAAGTGGAGATACTTTAGAAACAAAAATTACTTATAAATTATTAAAAGATGCTTTAAAAAGAAAATATAAAGAAGAAGATTTAGCTAAACATATTATTATAACAAGTGATAAACAATCAGGTAGCTTAAGAGAAGAAGTGACTAAATATAATTACAAATCATTTGAAATTCCAAAAGATATTGGAGGGCGATATTCTTTTATAACACCAGCTCATTTATTGCCATTAGCAATTAATTATAATATTGATTTAATTATAGATGGCTATTACGATGGAAAAAGACTAATTGATGAAGCTTATCAATATGCTATAGTAAGAAATTTATTATTTAAAAAAGGAAAAGTAATTGAAAATTTTTGTATATATGAAGAAAGTCTTAGCTATTTTACAGAATGGTTAAAACAATTATTTGGAGAAACAGAAGGAAAAAATGAATTAGGAATATTTCCAACTTCTACATTATTTACAAGAGATTTACATTCCATAGGTCAATTTATTCAAGAAGGAAATAAAATATTATTTGAGACAGTTATCAATATAAAAAACTCCAAAAATTACATAGAATATCAAGGTATTAATTTGAATTCTTTTAATAACATTATTGTAAACTCGGTCATAAAAGCACATCATAAAGGCAATACGCCTTGTCTAGAAATAGAAATGGATGAATTAACATTAGAAAATTTAGCTACTTTAATTTATTTTTTTGAATTAAGTGCTGCCTTTAGTGGTTTTTTATTTGATGTTGATCCATTTAATCAACCTGGAGTAGAGATTTATAAACAAGAAATAAAAAAATCATTAAACGAGGAGTTTTAATATGAAAAAAAATATTCTTCTAATTTTATTAATATTAAGTTTTATACTTATTTGTATTTTAACACTAACTAATAATATAAATTCGTTTGATACTACAATTTATAATTTTTTAATAAACTTTCGTTCTGACTTTTTAGATTTTTTCTTCATTAATATTACAAAATTTGCAAATACTCTTACCATTTTAATTATAGTAATTATTCTTCTTTTAACATTAAAAAAAGAAGATGCAATTTTAATTGGAACAAGTACTATTTCATCTGTTGTAATTAATACAATAATAAAACATATTATAAGACGTCCACGTCCTTCTAATCTAAGATTAATTCATCAAGGAGGATATTCTTTTCCAAGTGGACATGCAATGATTTCTATATGTGTTTATGGAATGTTAATTTATTTAGTTTTTAAAAATATTAAAAGAAAAGATATTAAAATATTTCTAATTTCACTTTTAACACTTTTAATACTCTCAATTGGATTAAGTCGCATTTATGTTGGAGTACACTATCCAAGTGATGTTTTAGCAGGTTATCTTTTAGCAACTATTATACTTATTATATTAATAAACTTTTATAATAAGTTTAGGGGGAATTTAAATGGAAAAACTAGTAATAAGTAGTTTTTATAATTGTTTGATCGATAAAGAAGATGCAATACCATTATCAACAATGTTAGAAATAGAAAAAATTAGAAACAAAGGAAATCTTTTTGTTATAAATACTAATAGTTTTTATAATGAAGTTTTATACTATAATAAAGATTTTCCTTTTTTAGATTATATTATTTCATTAAATGGTAGTTATATTTATGATGTAAAAAAATCTAGTTGTCTTTATAAGAAAAAATTATCAAAAAAAACAATAAACAAAATAATAAATATTTTTAAAAACAATGAAATATATTTTTTAACTAAAGACAAATCTTTAACAATAAAAGAAATAAATACTGAAGATGAAATTTATAAAATAGAGATAATATTAAATAAAAAAATTGATTTATCAACATTAAATGAAATAGAAGCCACATCATCAATTAAGAAAAAAGATAATAAAATTATTTTAGAAATAGTTTCTAATTTAACTAATAATTTTATAGCAACAACAAAATTATTAAAAAGTGAAAAAATATCTCTTGAAAATGTAATAGTTATTGCAGCCAATGAAGCAGATTTAGAGTTAGTTAAGAATATTCCTAAAAGCTATCTTGTAAGTAATTGTTCTAAAAATTTAAAAGAATTTAGTGATAAAAAGACTAAATCTAATAATTCAAAAGGTGTTGAAAATGTCTTAAAAAGAATCTCTTAACATATTAGATTAACAAATTAAATAAAATATGTTATAATTAACTTGTTTTTATTGACATCAAAGTATATATTTTAAAGTTAGGAGTGATAATATGAAAATAGTAGTCACAAAAGAAGGCGAATTGCTAGATTATTTATATAACAATCTAGATATGCCTAAAAAACGTATTAAACAATATTTAACTCATGGGTCTATTTTTGTAAATAATAATAAAACTACAAAATATAACTACCATTTAATACCAGGTATGAATATTATAATTGATACAGAAAATAAAAATAAAAAAACTTTGCCATTCGATATTTTATTTGAAGATGACCATATAATAGTTGTTAATAAACCTAGTGGTCTTTTAACAATAGCAACAACAAAAGAAAGAGAAAAAACTCTCTATCACATTGTAAGAGACTATCTTATAAGTAAAAATCGTAATGCAAAAGTTTTTATAGTTCATCGACTAGATAGAGATACTAGTGGAGTAGTTATTTTAGCAAAAGATGAAAAAACAAAAAATAAACTACAAGAAAATTGGAATGAATATGTCTCTTTAAGAGAGTATGTTGCTGTAGTGCATGGAAAATTAAATAAAAGAAGTGATAGAATAGTTCAAAAATTAAAAGAAACAAAAACAAATTTAGTATACGTATCACATGATAATGAAGGAAAAGAAGCTATTACAAATTATCAAGTAATTAAAGAAAATGACAAATATACTTTGGTTAGTATTAATTTAGAAACAGGTAGAAAAAATCAAATAAGAGTAGCTTTTAATACTCTTCATCACCCAATATTAGGAGATAAAAAATATAGTGAAATTAAAGATAATGAATCAAGATTATATCTTCATGCAAATAGATTAAAGATGTATTATCCTGAAATAAAAAAAGAAATTCTTTTTGAAACAGCAACCCCAAATGAGTTTAAAAAAATTATGAATTCAAAATAAAAAAGGAGTAGTTTTATGGACTTTGATAAATTATTAGATGAAATGGAAAATGGACCAGGATTTTTTAAGCATAACAATTTTCATATTGAAAAAATAGATAAATTAGAATGTATAATAACAGCAGATTTAACAAAAAACTCTATGAATCCCTATAATATAGTCCATGGAGGTCTAACATTTGGATTAGGTGATGTGACTATGGGAATGCTTGCTAGAGCAAATGGTAAAAAAGCAGTTACATTAAATGCTAGTATAAATTATTTAAAAGCGGGTACTGGAAAATATTTAAAAGCTCAAGCAGAGATAATCAAAAATGGAAAAACAACATGTGTTTTACGAGCAAATATTTATAATGACCAAGAAGAATTAATCGCAACTATGGATTCAAATTATTATTACTTAGATTAGAAAGAAGGAATATTATGATAATAGATGTAAAAGAATTATATGAAAAATTAGAAGAGAAAATGAATACTGAAGTCTCTCTTCAAGGATGGGTAAGAAATCATCGTAAACAAAAAGAATTTGGTTTTATTGATTTTAATGACGGAACTTTTTTTAAAAATGTTCAAATTGTTTATGATAATAAATTAGAAAATTTTGAAGAAATTAGTAAAATTCATATTGGTTCTGCAATTGAAGTAACAGGTATGATAGTAGCATCTCCTGCTCAAGGTCAAGATTTTGAGCTTCAAATGAAGAGTTATAAATTATTAGGAGATTGTCCAGAAGATTATCCAATTCAACCAAAACGTCATACAAGAGAATTTTTAAGAGAACAAGCACATCTTCGTCCTAGAACAAATCTTTTTGGAGCAGTATTTAGAGTAAGAAGTGTTGCTGCAATGGCTATTCATGAATATTTTCAAAAAAACAATTATGTTTATGTTCATACTCCTTTATTAACAACAACTGATTGTGAAGGAGAAAATCAAATGTTTAAAATAACAACACTTGATTTAAATAATTTACCAAAAGAAGATGGTAAAGTTGATATAACAAAAGATTTATTTAGACGTCAAACTTATATCACTGGAACAGGACAACTACATGGTGAAGCATATGCAATGTCATATAAAAAGATTTATACTTTTGGACCAACATTTAGAACAGAAAACTCTAATACAAAAACTCATGCTAATGAATTTTGGATGATTGAACCAGAAATAGCTTTTTGTGATTTAGACGATTTAATGAATATTGAAGAAGATATGTTAAAATCTGTTGTAAAATATGTATTAGAAAAATGTCAAACAGAAATAAACTTTTTAGATCAATTTGTCGAAAAAGGCCTAAAAGAAAAATTAACTAAATTAGTTAATTCTAAATTTACAAGAATAACTCATCATGATGTAGTTGATATTTTACTTAAATCACCTAATAAATGGGAATTCACACCTAGTTATGAGGATGATATTGCAAAAGAACATGAAAAATATATTACAGAATATTTTAATGGCCCTGTATTTATTTATGATTGGCCAAAAGATATTAAAGCATGGTACATGAAAGAAAACACTGATGGTAAAACAGTAGCAGCAGTTGATTTGGAAGTACCAGGTAGTGGAGAACTAATGGGAGGTTCTCAAAGAGAAGAAAATTTAGATAAAATTATCTCACGTGCAAAACAAATGAATGTTGATCAAGAAACAGTTGAATGGTATATTAATTTAAGAAAATTTGGAGGATGTTATCATAGTGGATTTGGTATGGGATTTGAAAGATTAATAATGTACCTTACAGGAATAGAAAATATAAGAGATGTTATTCCATTTCCAAGAACTCCAGGTAATTGTGATTTTTAAGAAGAGTAAAATCTTCTTTTTTTATTGCTAATATTTTTACTTTATGTTATATTATGCAAATAAAAAGGGGGATAATATGACTAGTATTGAGTTAAAGGAACAATTAGAAAATTTAGATTTAGAAAATATTTTGGGTATATTTATACTTGACGATTCAGATGATTTTAAATGTGAAGACTTTATAATTAGTATTAGTGAAACTTTTTATAAAGAACATAAAAATATAATTGATTTATTTGTAAAAAAAATATGTAGTTATAAAAGACAGTTGATCAAATGTTTATACTTTTCTTCATTTGATTTAACAAAAGAATATATGAATATTTTAAAAGATAATGATTCATTAGAACATCTTACTTTACATAATTTTAAATTAAAAAAAGAAGATTTTAATATTTTAAAACAGAATAAAACTTTACAAACTAATGATTCCAGTACTTGCTATCAAAGATAAAGAACAATTTTTAAAAATAATTAAGAGTGATACATATTCTTTAGAAAGTTTAATAAAAATACTTACAATTTACTATAAAAATCATAAATTATTTAATTGTCATTTTAATAATTATGATGATTTTATAGAGTATTATTACTTAAATGCCGAACAATTATATGATTTAGCTAAAAACATAATTATCGAACCAATTTCAGAAGATAAAGTAAAAAAAGCTTTAATTAATATTGAAAGATTAATAAATCCGACTATTGAAGAAAAAGAACTTTTAGAAAGATTAAATAAGATTTTTGAAATTTACCAAAAGCGTCATAATGATATTTATAATAGTAAAAGAACTGAAAAAGGAACTAAAAAGTAGAAATTAGTTAGTGTAAAGAGTTTTGGGGGAGAGAGTTAAGAAAGTTGAGTCTTAATAAC
>CAJUTW010000040.1 GCA_910589335.1 uncultured Bacilli bacterium
TCCATACTCATCATAATCAGACAATATATAACTTCCAGTTATTTCAAGAGGTAATTTAAATGTATATATTTTATTAGACTCTAAAAAATAAATATTCATACTCCACACCTCTTTTTACCTTTTATACTAATATAAATATAACACAAAAAAACACAAAAAAAAAGAACAAACTCCAAAAGAAAAGAAGTTAAATTACTTAACTTCTACAGTAGCTCCAGCTTCTTCAAGCTTAGCTTTGATTTCATCAGCTTCAGCTGTTGGAATATTTTCTTTAACAACACCATTGTTATCAACAATATCCTTAGCTTCTTTTAATCCTAAACCAGTAATTTCTTTAACAACTTTGATAACTCCAACCTTAGCAGCTCCAGCATCAGCGATTGATACTGTTACAACACTTGGTGCAGCATCAGCGCTTCCTCCAGCAACAGGTGCAGCAACAGCTACAGCTGAAGGATCAACTCCAAACTCTTCTTTCATTGCATCTACTAATTCTTTAATTTCTAATAAATTCATTTCTTTTAAACTACTGATAAAATCTTCTTTTGTTAATTTAGCCATTATATTTTCCTCCTATTTTTAAATTAATTTTCTTCTTTTTGTTGACTATATAAGTCTAAGCATATAGATAAGTCTTTTACTAAACCTATCATACCACCAGCAAGCATAGTAAGTAGTCCATCTCTTGATGGTAAAGTAGCATATTCTGCTAACTTAGCTTGATCTGCTTTTTCTCCATCTACAATCCCTACTTTTAAAACTAATGCTGGGTGTTCTTTAGCAAATTCAGATAAAACCTTAATTGGAGCTATTTGATCATCACCAAATGCAAAAGCACTAGGACCAGTCAAACCTTCATTAAGATCAATACCTAAATCATTAAAAGCTCTAGCCATTAAAGTATTTTTATATACTTTATAATCAGAATTTGACTCTTTTAATTTAATACGTAATTCTTTTGCTTCACTATCAGTAATACCACGATAATCAAATAAAACGATAGTTTTAGCGTTTTCAGTACGCATTTTAATTTCATCAATAACTGTTTGCTTTTGCTCTAAGATTTTCTTACTTGCCATAATACACCTCCTTAATCTATTTAGGGATGCCATAAAAAAGTTCCTAATATATAGACATATTAAGAACTTTTTGATTACTAACTAAAGTCCTCGGTAGGATTTATTTTTATACCTACTGTCTATGGCACCAATAAATTGTCTTTATTATATACTATAAAATCCTATTTGTCAAAATTATTTTCAACTTTTATTCCAGGACCCATAGTAGAAGCTATAGAAATATTTTTAACATATTCACCTTTTACTGTAGCAGGTTTAATTCTTAAGATTTGTGCAACAAAAGCATCTAAGTTTGCTATTAAATCTTCTTCACTAAATGAAACCTTACCAATAATTCCATGAATATTTCCAAAACTATCAGTTCTATATTCAACACGACCAGCTTTAACTTCTTCTACTGCTTTAGTAATATCCATTGTAACTGTTCCAGTTTTAGGGTTTGGCATTAAACCTTTTGGACCTAAAACTCTACCTAATTTACCAAGTAATGGCATCATATCAGGTGTTGCAATCATAGTGTCAAATTCAAACCAATTTTCTTTTTCTATTTTTTCTAAGATATCTACATCTCCAACAAAATCAGCACCTGCATCTTTTGCTTCTTGTGCTTTTGGACCTCTAGCAATAACTAAAACTCTTTTAGTTTTTCCTGTTCCCTTAGGAAGTACAATTGCACCTCTTAATTGTTGATCAGCCTTTTTTGTATCTAGATTTAATCTCATAGCTACTTCAACAGACCCATCAAATGAACTTACAGAAGTCTCTTTAACTAATTTTACAGCTTCTTCTTTTGAGTAAACTTTATTCTTTTCTATTTTAGAAATAGCTTCAGTATACTTTTTACTTCTTTTTTTCATTTTTTCTTCCTCCTTATGTGGTAAAAGCGGATTTAATTCCTTCCACTAGGTAAAACCTATATGATTGAATCTTAATTAATCTTAATTTTATTGCTCTTCAATAGCAATACCCATATTTTTTGCAGTACCAGCAACAATTTTCATTGCTTCTTCTACAGTATATGCATTTAAATCTGGTAATTTTATTTCTGCAATTTCTCTTAATGTTGCTTGAGAAATTGTAGCAACAACTTCTTTTGCTCCTTTAACAGAACCTTTTTGTACCTTAGCAAATTTCTTTAATAAGAAACTAGTAGGTGGAGTTTTAATTACGAAATCAAAACTTCTATCATCAAATATAGAAATTTCAACTGGTAAAACATCTCCCATTTTATCTCTAGTAGCATCATTATACTTTGTACAAAATTCTTGTAGATTAATTCCTGCAGGTCCTAGTACAGTTCCAACTGGTGGAGCTGGTGTAGCTTTTCCTGCTGCGATTTGTAATTTTATTTTTTTAACTGCTTCTTTTGCCACGAAAAACACCTCCTATATTTTTAGTTTTCGCGAGTGGTACAAATAGCTTGATTCCCGCTTTTATTAAATGCAAACCATGCTTCCCACTAAATCTATATATAAATTAAATATAGCTCTTAAAGAATAACATAAAACATGATTTTTTGCAATGATTAATTTAATTTTTTACTAAAAAAGTTAGATTTTTAATTATATTATTTTATTTAAATATAAATTTAATAAAAAAAAGCAAGATTTAATTTAATCTCACTTAAAATTATTATGCATTTTCAATTTGTCCAAGTTCTACTTCAACAGAAGTTTCTTGACCAAATAAATCAACAAGTAAAGTAACTTTTTGATTAGTTAAATCAACTGTATCAACTTTACCAAACATCCCATTAAATGGACCAGCAACAATTTTAACTTGACTACCCTCAGTAAGTTCAGTTTCAACATTCATTCTACTAATACCCATATTACCTAAAATATTATCAACTTCATATGGTTGTAATGGAGTTGGTTTAGCACCTTTTCCACTAGAACCAATAAATCCTGTAACTCCTGGTGTATTTCTAACTACATACCACGCTTCATCTGTCATAACCATTTCAACAAGAATATAACCTGGAAACATTTTCTTAACTTTTTCTTTAGTTGTCCCATCTTTAACTTCTACAACTTTCTCCTCAGGAATAACAACCCTATAAATAAAATCTTGCATATCCATAGATTCAGCTCTCATTTCAAGCTTTTCTTTTACTTTGTTTTCATGTCCTGAATAAGTATTAACTACATACCATTGTTTATCCATAATATAACTCCTTTTTAACTAAATAATGATTGAACTAGTGCAAAAATAACATTTATTAAATAAAAGAAACCAGAACAAAATAAAATGAAAAATATACTTGAAACCGAATACTTAACCATATTATTTTTAGAAGTCCAATGTACTTTTTTAAATTCACTTCCTACACCATTACAAAAGATAAAAAATCTTTCAAATATATTCTTCTTATTTAAATTATCTTTTTTATCTTGTTTTTTATTAGAGACAGTTCTTTTTTCTTTTTTTACTTCTGTTTTATTTATTTTAGAAGTATTGTATTTATCCTCAACTACTTTTTTTCTAACCTCTGCCATATCTTCACCTATTCCTTATTATATCAAAATAAAAACACTTCCAAGTGCTTACATCTATAAAATAGCATACCTACCTGAAAATGTCAATTAAATTTATCTAAACAATACTAAAAACCCATACAACTATACTTAAAACTAATAATCCTAATAACACTAATGTTGGAAGTATAAGAATATTTATAAAAGCAGAATCTTTTAATCCATTTATTTGTGAATATATAGAATCATTAATTTTATCATTTGTAATAGCTTCTATTCCTATATTTTTTCCACTACTTTTAATTAATGCTTTACCATCTCCACCACCTTCTCCAAGTTGTCTTTCTAAATCCTGTAAATCTCTATTGCTTTTTTCAATTGCAAATTCACAAAAATAAACTGCTGCACCTCTTTGAATAACACCTCTATAATAAGGTACATCTCCACTAGGAATAAACTGTTGAAAAGAATCAAAATTTTCTTTTACAAATTCTGGCTTTAAATACTTCAAACTATTAGAATAAATACCAATTTGTACTAAACTTGAATTAAAAATATCTTCTTTTATCATTTGTCTGCGTCTATCAATATCTTTAGATAATTCTAATAATTTTTTAAATTGAATATGATCTATTTCATTTCCTAATATTTGAATCTCTGTAGGATAAAAAACTTCAATACAATAACCATGATCATGTATATACTTTAAAGCTCTATCCATATTAAGAAACACAGTTCTAATCTCTTCTTCACTAGGATGATTACTTAACCACTCAGCCAAAGATATTGATTCATAATTTTTATTCTTAAATAAATTACTCATCTAATCACCCTACCTTATATATATTGTAAAACAAAATAAAAAAAAAGACAACTTCATTTAAATTGTCTCTTTATAAAAAACATTTAATAATTGTTCTAATTTCCTTTTAGCTGATCTATTTTTAAATTCCACTGTACTAGTCGGTATATCTAATAATATACTTATTTCTCTATAACTAAAACCATTTAATCTTAATTCAAAAATACAACTATTTTCAAAAGGTAAAGAAATAATTAATTCTTTTAAAATCTTTTCTATCTCATAATCATTACTAATCATTTCTATATCAGCTTTTTGATCTAAAAAAATATTATCATATTCTTCAATAGAAACATAATTATTATTTGACACATTTTTAGTTTTATTAGAAATATTTCTACAAAAAGATAATAAAGCCCTTCTAATACATAAAACAGTAAAAGTATAAAATAATGTTTCTTTTTCTTCATTAAAATTTATGATAGATTTTTGAAAAGCAATTAAAGCTTCTTGAAAAAAATCATCAAAGTCATACCCATAACTATTATATTTCTGATAAAATTCACTAGCTAAATTTTTAATTATCGGTAAATACTTCTCATATAATAAATCTTGTGATACTTCATCATTTTCTCTAACCATATAAATTAATTCATAATCATTTTGTTTATAATTCATTTAACCTACTTTCTATTTCGAACCACTTCATATATCATAATACCTGCAGCAACACTCGCATTAAGACTATTAGTCTCTCCATACATAGGAATTTTAGCCAAAAAATCACAATTTTTAGCAACTAAATCAGAAATTCCTGATCCTTCATTACCTATAACTAATGCAATCTTTCCATTATAATCTATCTTTCTATAATCTACACTATTTTCTAGTGCAGTACCAACTATCCAAAAACCATTATCTTTTAATTTTTTTATAGTATTAACTAAATTACTAACAGAAATAATATTTATATTATCTAATGTACCAACACTAGTTTTCATAACAGTAGCATTAATTTGAACTTGTCTATCTCTTGGCATAATAATAGATTTTACAGAAGCTGCTTCACACGTTCTAATAATAGCTCCTAAATTATGAGGATCCTCTAAATGATCTAGTATTACAATAAAATCATCTTGATTTTCAAAAACTGTATTTAATTCTTGATATTTAAAATCCGAAACATATAAAAGTATACCTTGATGTACTCCCTTTGCCAAATTATCAATTTCTTTTTTTGACATATATTTATACTTAATTTTATTTTTTTCAATTAAAGAAAAAATTTCATTATCATTAAATCCCTCTTGTAATATTATTTTTTCAATCTTTTTATTTTTTTTTAATAAATCCCTAGCAACATTTCTACCATATACTAACATACTTTTATTTTAAGATGAAATTCATAATTTCATCTATCCTTTCCTTTTTATTATCTAATTCCAAATAACCAATAAGAGCTTCAAGTCCTGTAGCATTTTTATAAGTCACAATATCACAATTTTTAGGATGAGATGTTGTTTTGTAATTTCTAGCTCTTTTAATAATACTAATTTCTTCTTCCATCAAGAATTCACAATCAATCATTTTATATAAAAATTCTGCTTGAGCTTTTGCACTAACAAATTTAACTGCATTTTTTTGTAAATCATCTACTTTTGCTATATTTTGTTTTATTAAAAATTTTCTTACATAATTTTCATATATAGTATCACCCAAATATGCCAGTACTAAAACATTTATTTCCTTTATTTGCATTTTATCACCACAAAAATTATAACATAAAAAGTTAAAAAAAATCACACCATAATTATTTAATTTATTTCACAATCAACAATAAATATAAGACTTAAAAAAACATCCGAAAATTTCAGATGTTATAAAAATTTTATATTTAGATATTTTTACTTCTTAATTCTGCAATTTTTCTACTTTCTTCTCTAATTTCATCTAACATATTAAGAAGTTCTTGATCATTCTTTTCTTGATCATATAATTTTTTCTTAGCTTTCATTACTGGTTTAAACATATTAGCACAAATTTGCATATATCTATATAACTCTTTCTGCTCATCACTTAAATCAGCGTTAAAAAAATCTGGATACTCAAAATCAACACTACTAATTTTACACTTACTTAAAGAAGATTCTACAAATTTTCCTCTATAGTAGTCTTTTCTCATTTTACCAACTCTTCTACTACCACTAATTGAGGTACCACTTTTAGCTATTCTAACTTCAGTAATTACAAACTTTAATGCATCTTCAGGATCATTTGTACCAAATCTAACACCAATAAAATCACGAGTTAAATCATCAAATATAACTGTATTTTTATATTCTCCTAAGAATAACTCTCTTTTTTTATCATTTTTCTTTAAAATTCTAGCTATTGCTAATGGATCATTAAAAGTAGCCATTTTATTCTCTTTCAAACAATGATCTACACATTTAGCAATAACATTACACTCATGATTATCAGAATGTCTTTGAGAAACAGACATACCAATGCTACTAGCTTTTATACTTTCATCAAATTTTCTATCATCTATTGCATCTAAATTTTCCTCATTATATATTTCTTTTTGGTTAAAATTATCTATTTCATTATACATACACACAACTCCTTTTTACAACAATTCATAAGTAGTTCCTTCTCTAGTATCTATTAATTTAATACCCTTAGAAAGTAACTCATCTCTTATTTTATCTGCTAAAATAAAATCTTTATTTCTCTTAGCGATTTTTCTCTCTTCTATTTTTTTAATAATCTCTTCTTCGTTTTCTAAAGAAACATTTTTCTTTTTTTCAACAGTTAAATCTAGTGATAAAACTCTATCAAAATCTTCTATTAAACAAAATTTTGTATTATCAGTTAAATCATTATCTTTTAAAACATCATATATAACAGTTATCATAGAAGAAGTATTTATATCATTTTCAAAAGATGAAGAAAATCTTTTTTTATAAATATCAAATTTATTTTTATCAATATCTCCTTCTTTAGTTAAAGATAAAACTTTATTTTTTAATTTATTTAAAGTATTTTTCGCTATATCTAACGAATCATAACTAAATACTAATGAATTTCTATAATGACTATTTAAACAGAAGAATCTATAATCAAGAGGACTATAACCTTTACTTATCAATAAATCTACTGTAAGAAACTCTCCTTTTGATTTACTCATTTTACCAGTCTCATCATTTAAATGTGCACCATGACACCAAAAATTACACCACTTGTGTCCTAAAAATGCTTCACTTTGAGCAATTTCATTTGTATGATGAGGAAATATATTATCCACACCACCACAATGAATATCTAAATACTCTCCTAACTTCTCATAACATATTCCAGAACATTCAATATGCCATCCTGGATAACCAACTCCCCAAGGAGAATCCCATTTCATATCCTGATTTTCAAATTTAGAAACAGTAAACCATAAAGCAAAATCATATGGATTTCTCTTAAAATCATCTTTTTCTACAGTATCTCTCACACCAATTAATAAATCTTCAGGATTTTTTCCAGATAATCTATAATAATCTTTTACTTTACTAATATCAAAATAAACATTACCATGAGATATATAAGCATAATCTAACTTTAATAAGCGCTCAATCATTTTAATATAAATATCAATATGATCACTAGCTTTCTCTATTATAGATGGTTTTCTAATATTAAGATTTTCCATATCTTTAAAAAAAGCTTCAGTATAAAAATTAGCTATCTCATATACAGTTTTACCTTCTCTTTTAGCTCCCTTAGTCATTTTATCTTCACCAGAATCAGCATCACTAGTCAAATGACCAACATCTGTAATATTCATTACTCTATCTACTTTATAACCAATATACTCTAATCCTTTTACTAAAATATCTTCAAAAATATAAGTTCGTAAATTACCTATGTGAGCATAATGATAAACAGTAGGACCACAAGTATACATCTTTACAAGACCTTCTTCATGTGTTACAAAGTCTTCATGTGATTTAGATAATGTATTATAAAGCTTCATTTAATCACCTACTTAATACTATTATAGCAACAATTATTTTACTTGTATACTATTTAACTTCAGTCATAAGAAAATATCTGTCAAATAAACTATCAATTTTTGAAAATCCACATTCTAAATAATTAGACTCTTTTTTTATTTTTTCAATTAATTCTTTTTTATTATTAAAATTATCAAGATTATATAATTTAATTTTATTAGTTAAATATTTATCAATATCTTTTTCATTTAAAGAATTAAGTTTAATTACATTAATATTACTTTTAATTAAAATATTATCTTCAGATTTTAAAGGTTCAGTAAACCCAATATTATTAGATTTAATAGTAGTAGTTATAAAAAACAAACAATTTCTAATTACAACTTTTTCTCCTCTAGAATTAGTAAAATACCCATCTTCAAAAGCCTTTTTAAATAAATCTAAAACTTTTATACTACACTTATCCATATCTTCTAATAAAACTATCGAAAAAGTTTTATTTTTTAACTTGTCTAAAAAACAACCATTATCATCATAACCAACATATCCAGGAGATGCTCCTACTATTTTTGATAATGAATGAGTAGAATTATATTCACTCATATTTAATTTAATTAAACTATTTTTATTAAACACATATTCAACTATCTTTTCAACTAAAAAAGTCTTTCCTACTCCACTTTTACCAACTAATAAAAAGTTATTAATACTATTTTCTTTAATATAATCCATTTTTGTTAATAAATTAACTATATTTTCAATAGCTTCATTTTGTCCAATAATTTCTTTTTTTAATTTTTCCTTTAAATTTTTAACTTTATTAAGAAACATTTTACCTAAAGGTATATTTGTTTTATTATATAAAACATTATATAAATCATCTTCTTTTACTTTAATAAGCGAAGATATTCCATCATTTTCAATAAATATTTTATTAAATTCACTTTTTAATTTATATTCCTCTTGTCGTAATAATAAAGCTTTTTTAAAATTTCTTTTTAATATTTCATTATTTTTTCTCTCTTCTATTTCTAATATTTTACTTTCTAAATTATTTATTTTTATATCACTCTTATTATTGTTTATTGAAGCATAACAACATAACTCATCTAAAAGATCTATAGTTTTATCTGGTTGTCTTCCTCTAGTTATATATTTATCAGAAAGTTTTATCATTAAATCAACTAAATTTTGTTCTAATTTAACAGAATGAAAATTTTCATAAATAGGAACTAATTTTTTCATAATATCTTTAACTTCAGTAATATTTGGCTCTTCTATATAAACTTTTTGAAATCTTCGCTCTAAAGCTTTATCTTTTTCAATAAATTTTGAATATTCCTCTAATGTAGTTGCTCCTATTACTTTAATATCTCCTCTAGCAAGAAATGGCTTTAAAATATTAGAAGCATCTATAGCTCCTTCTGCTCCTCCTGCACCAACTAAAGTGTGCACCTCATCTATAAACAGAATTACATTAGGATTATTTTTGATTTCTGATATAACTTTGGTTAATCTTTCTTCAAATTCTCCTCTATATTTTGTTCCTGAAATTAAATTAGACATTGAAATATTATAAATAATTTTATCTTTTAATTTCAATGGTACCTCATTATTACAAATTCTTCTAGCTATCTCTTCAACTATTGCTGTCTTACCCACACCAGCTTCTCCTATTAATATTGGGTTATTCTTATTTTTTCTAAGTAAAATTTGTATAATTCTATTTATTTGGTTATCTCTTCCAACTACAGGATCATATTTATTTTCTAAACATTCTTTATTCATATTAATTGCTAAATCATCAAGCATCAATTTTCTTTTAGAATTAGTTTTAATATAATTACTACTTACAAATTTATCATATAAAAATTCTAAATCTATATTCATTCCTAACAATATTCTATTAGCAACACCATCACCTTCTTGTAAAATAGATACAAATAAATTATAAGGACTAACACTCTTATTTTCATCTTTAGAAGAATAAGTTGCATTATTTAAAATTCTTTTTAACAACGGAGTAAATAAAAACCATTCGTTACATTTACTACCCACTCCTATCACTCTAATTAATTCTTTTTTAAAAATTTCATAATTTATATCATAATCATTTAAAAATTTTGTTATCTCTAAATCTTTATTTTTTAATATTGCAAGAAGTAAATGTTCACTTCCTACATAAGGATGTTTTAAATTATACATTTCTTTTTTAGCATCTACTAAAATTTTTTGAGAATCTTCATCAAAAAATAAATTCATGTTTATCACCTCACTTCTATTTTATAATCTAAAAATAGTTATAATCAATAAATTGAATACCAAAAAATTAGACAAAAAAAACTATTAACATAAACTGTTAATAGTTTAAAATTTAAATTAAAGTTAATATCATAAATATAATTAGTAAAATTATAAATAATTCTAACAATAATTTCCAAATAGTTTTTAACCATTCTTTGTAAGATACTTTTAGGTAAGAAAGAATTCCTACTAAGATTAAACTTGTTGGTGCAATTAACATAGTTAATCCATACATAGCTTGGAAAATAATACCTGCTATAGAGTAATTATCAACATTAGTAATTACACTTGTAAAATATGGAACAACACTTTGGAATACATAGGAAGCATCTGCATTAAATAAACTTGCAAGAATTGCTACTATTGATGTTGTTGCAATATTAAATCCCTTAAACCATCCTAAAATATTTTTATATATTACTAATTGGAATGGATGATAAGTTACAATAACTAATCCAGTGTAAACAAGTAATGCTACAAAAGCTGGTAATAATGCTTTTTTACTTCCTTCAGCAAACCCATCAAAAACATCACTAAGTTTAACTTTATAGATTAATGCTATTAGTAAAATCACTAATACAATAGGGAATACCATTTCCATTAGTGTCCAATTACCAAATGAATTAACTGTTCCTAATAATTTACCAAATAATTCAAATCCAAATAATTTGAACTCTAAAACTCCTTTTGTTGCATCATCAAATATTGAAACATTAAATCCTTGTTCTCCCCAAGAGATAAATGCTAAAATCATTAACACAAAAAGTACAACGAATCCTGTAACTATAGGCCAAATCTTATGTTTACTATCAACAGTATTTGGTACTAATTCATTTGATTCAAAAGACTCTTTTACAACAATAATATCCTCATCTTTTAAAGCTGCTTTATTATCATTTTTACGTGATTTTGTTGTTTTTGTTGTTTTTGTAGTTGATTTCTTAGTAGTAGTATTTTTATTACTACTAGTTTTTTGTTTTGTAGTTGTCTTTTTACTATTAGTTGCTTTATTTTCTACTTCTACTTTTGTAGCAACTTTCTCATCTGCTTTTTTAATTGTTTTCTTTTCAATTTTTATATTAGAAGCATTTTTCTTTATGTACATTAAAGTATTAAAAATTACTAAAATAACACCTACCAATAAAATTATAAATCTTACACCAATCTCGTAGTCAAATTTTAAACCTAAAGATGACTCAAGTACTCCAACATTAGCATAAGCATAAGTACTTCCAATTAAACCTACAGCCATTGATCCCACTGTTACCAATGCTGCAACTATCTTATCATAACCCATTAATAGTATTAAAGATACAATAAAAGGTATAAATAATGCTAATCCGATTTGTAATCCACAAATTGATACTGCTAAAGCAAGTAAAACAATTATTGTTGAAATGACAAATTTTTCTTTTCCTTGTACCTTAGTAACTATTTTATCTAAAAAAGTACGATAAGCTGGAATTTTATATAAAACTCCATAAAATCCTCCAACTAGAATTATAAAAAATGAAATATATCCAAAATATGATAATGCAGTTAGTGGATAATTAAACAAATCAAATAATCCCATTTGAACGCGTCCTTGTTCTGTATACTGACCAGAATAATAAGCAGCTGGTAATATCCAAGTAAGTAATAAGAACACTAACATAGTTATAAGAACGACTTTTACTATATTATGTTTTTTCATAAATTTTCCTCCCATAATAATTATAACTACTATAAACTTAATTTACAAGCGTTTACATTTTATTTTTATGAAATTTTAGTGAAAAAAAGAACGAGATTAAAACTAATCTCTATTCTTCTCTTTCATAGTTGGAAATAATAATACATCTCTAATTGAATCTTGCTCTAAAAATAACATCATCAATCTATCTATACCATAGCCAATTCCACCTGCAGGAGGCATACCATACTCCAATGCTTCTACAAAATCCATATCTATATCATTTGCCTCATCATTTCCTAAATCTCTCTCAGCAAGTTGAGCCTCAAATCTTTCTAATTGATCAATTGGATCATTTAACTCAGTATAAGCATTAGCAAATTCCTTACCAGCAATAAATAATTCAAATCTGTCTACAAATCTAGGATCATCAGGATTTTTCTTAGTTAACGGACTAATTTCTACTGGATGACCATATAAGAAAGTTGGTTGAATTAAAGTTTCTTCAACATATTTTTCAAAAAACAAATTAATTATATGTCCAAGAGATTTTTCATGTTCTAATACTTCAATATGATGTTCATAAGCTAACGCTATAGCACGATCTAAATTCATATCATCTGCTTTAAAATCTATTCCTGTTTTCTCTTTAATAGCATCAGTCATACTTATTCTTTTCCAAGGACCTTCAAGATTAACCTCATATCCTCCAAAATTATAAGTCATTTTATTCATTACTTTTTTAGCAATTGTTTGAAACATATTTTCAGTTAGATTCATCATACCCTCTAAATCACTATAAGCAAGATATGCTTCCATTAAAGTAAATTCTGGATTATGTTTTGGATCCATTCCTTCATTTCTAAATACTCTTCCTATTTCATAAACTGCTTCCATACCACCTACTAAAAGTCGTTTTAAAGGAAGCTCTAAAGCAATTCTTAAATACATATCCAAGTCTTGTGCATTATGATGAGTTGCAAAAGGTCTAGCTGAAGCTCCAGTAAGTAATGTTGTTAAAATAGGAGTTTCAACTTCTGAAAAACCTAAATCATCCATATAATTTTGAATACATCTAATAATTTTTGGTCTTAAAAAAGCTACACGTTTAGAATCATCATTCATAATTAAATCAACATATCTTCTTCTATATCTTTCTTCAATATCTGTTAATCCATGAAATTTTTCAGGTAAAGGTTTTAAAGCTTTAACTAAGTGAGTATACTCTAAACATTTAATAGTAACCTCACCAGTCTTAGTTTTCATAACTTTTCCATAAACTCCTACAATATCACCAATATCTGCTGCTTTAAATAAATTATAAGCATCTTCACCAATATCATTAATTGAAATATAAACTTGAATAGAACCACTTTTATCTTTAATTGTAAAAAATGAAGCTTTACCCATTTTTCTAATAAACATAATTCTACCAGCAACAGTTGCAGTATCATCCATATTTTCAAAATCATCATGATCCACTAATTCATATTTTTCCTTAACATCTTTACAGAAATCTTTTCTATCATATTTTTGTCCAAATGGATCAAGTCCTAATTCCCTTAATTTTTCACATTTTTCTCTTCTTACTAATTCTTGTTCACTAAATTCTCTCATTCTATATCATCTCCCTAAATTCTAACAACATTAGTATGCGCAAGTTTATCATGTATTGCACAACCATCTTTTCTAAACATTACCATAAATACTGAAATAATAATTATAATATATTGAATTAACCCAAAAATACCTGTTGAATAAAAATAAATATCTTTAGAACCAAATATCATAAAAGTAAATGTAATAATATTAAGTAATATTGAATTAGCTATTAAACTTCTAAAAATCATTTGATTCATATTTAATTCACCATTATCAGAAACTATTTTAATTTTCATTAACATTTTTCCAAGAGTTTGCCCATTTCTATATATTTGAAAAACAACAAAATATAATATTTCTAAAATAATAGTTATAAAAGATAAAATACCATTATTTCTAGCTAACTTATAAGAAATATTCATAAATTCTATTGAATAAGTTTTTGTATCTATTTCTCTATCAATATACTTTTGCATCACTTCAGTTGATTGATTACTTAATTTATTTGACTTTTCTAAATCTACAAATGGTGTAGCAATCAAAGATGTAACAAAAGTAATAATTAATATATCTAATACAAAAGCAACTAATCTTTGAATAAACAAAGCTTTATTTTCTAAAGTTTCAGTTTTTTTACTCATTATTTGCCTCCTTAAATTCATTTAATAAAAAAATTATATCATGAATATGTGAAGTTTGATAGACCTTATTTTTCAACTCATTAGCCCCTTTAATACCTCTAAAATACCATCCTATATGATTTCTAATTTCTAAAGAAGCCATCTTTTCGTTTTTTAACTCTTTTAAATAATTTAAATGTTTTAAACACATGTCAACACGATCATTTAAAGAAACTTTTTCAGTCACATTGTCATTTAAATAATTAATTGTATTTTTTATAAGCCACGGATTACCAAGTACTCCTCTACCAATCATAACTGCATCACAATTAGTTATCTCAAGCATCTTTTTAGCATCCTCTGGTGTTTTTATATCTCCATTACCAATAACAGGAATAGACACATTTTCTTTTACCTGTTTAATAATATTCCAATCAGCCTGACCACTATATCCTTGACTTCTAGTTCTAGGATGAACACAAATAGCACTTGCTCCCGCTTTTTCAATTATTTTTGCAACTTCCACTGCATTTATGCTATTTTTATCCCAACCACTTCTAATTTTCACAGTAACTGGAACATCTACAGCCTGAACAACACTAGATACAATATCATAAATCTTATCAGGATTTTTTAACAAAGCTGAACCAGCTTGTGCTCTAACAGCTACTTTTGGAACAGGACACCCCATATTAATATCAATAATATCAGGTTTCATTACATGACATATATACTTTGCAGCCTCAACAAAAGAATCTTTATCACTACCAAATATTTGCTGAACAATAGGTCGTTCTTCATCACACATATAA
>CAJUTW010000041.1 GCA_910589335.1 uncultured Bacilli bacterium
TGCTAATAGTATAAAAAATATAATTTAAATTAGTAGTATTTTCTTTTAACTTTAAAATATTAAATTTAATTAATAAAATATTTATTGATAAAAGGATTGCGGTTAAGATAAATTTAAAATCTATAATTATATTAGCATTAAAAATAGATAGAAATAAAAATAGATAAGAAATTATTAAATTTAGATTTATATTTTCTTTATCTTTAATAATTAAAATATAATTATTAAAGATATTTATAATACCTGAAATTAGTATGAGATTATTATTTTCAGATAAACAATGAAAAAATATTGCTAATAATATAATTGAAAATGTTTTGTTATAATTAAAAATGTTTGTTTCTTTTTTAGATATAATATTTATTAAAATTGTTATTAATGAAATAATTAGATATATTTTAATATTTGAAAATTTAAAATAACTAAGTAAGAAATATATCATAATATTAACTGATAAAAATACTATAAAAATTAAGTGTTTTTTAGGAAATTTTAAATAAGTAGCTAATATTAATGAGGCTATTACAAAAAATGTGATTGCATAAGCTAAATCTTTACCAAGTCCTTGGAAAGTTAAGTAATTACCAAATATACTAAAGTATAATATTGAAACTATTAATAAGCAAAAAAAAGTTATACTAAGAAACCAATATAGAAATGTTGTTTTAAATATTTTTAATTTTTTTTCTGAAAAAATGGAAAGAACTAGAAAAAATAAGGCTAATATTAAGATAATGATAACTTTAAATTTATTATTTATAAAATTCCACGAACTAGTAGCAAAAAGAATTCCTGATAAAAATATCATACCTATTCCTAATTTTAAAAGTATGTCAATTTTTTTATTTTCAGTATCAAGTAGTTTAGCTGGTGGAGCATTAATTTGATTATAATTATTTTTTAAATTATCAGAAGAGATAAAAATTATAATTGAAGATATAATATTAAAAGGTAATAGAATTATAGCAATAAGATACAGTGCTTTTTTTGATATAGTTTCATATTCTTCATTTGATAAAATAAAAAGAATAAAACCACTTATTAATAAAATTTCTCTATATATTGGTATTTTTATAGTTAATACTCCTAAAAATAAATTTATAATACTAGATAATCTTATTAATTTGTTGGCTTTATTCATAAACTTCTCCTCTATTTTCTTTATTATATATTTTTATATTAGTTTTGTCCATTAAATTGTTTTAATTTTTTCTTTGCAGAGGTTGTAAATGCATTTTCATATAAAATCGCCTTATTAATTTTACCATCTGTTTTGATAGAAACTCGATCATTATTTTTTAATATATAATTAAATGGTACTTCTTTTCCATTTATTAATATACCAGCCATTCTATCTAATAATTCTGGGTAAATATGACATATATAATCTATACCTGTAGAACCATATGGTAGTTCGAATATCTCACCATCATTATTATAAACATAAACATGTTCAGTTAAAAGCTCACTTTTAATTAAATCAACAAAAGCTTCGTTATCTTTTATAGATTCATCTAACTCTATTAATTTTTTTGCAAATTGAAATTTAGTTCTAACGATTTTTTGAGTTTCTTCTTTTGTTTTAGGATTTTTTATATTCCATAGAGCTGATATTCCATTAGCAGATACTTTGTCCATATCAAAAGTTCTAATTTTTACTTTTGTTAAATCTGATTTTGTTGTAGTTACTGTAGTATGAAGAGATTGATAAAGATTTGTACGAGGATTGTAAATATAATCTTTAAAACGACCATTTAGAGGAGGATATTGTTGATGTACAATACCTAATGTTTCATAACATTCATTAACTTCATCAACTAGTATTTTTAAATAACATAAGTCATATATATTTTCAATTTTATAACCTCTATTTAAAATCCTATAAGTTGTACAAATATTTTTTGTGCGTAAAAGAATTTCATGATTAATGTTTTTTGTATTTAAAATTGCACTTATTTTATCACGCATTTCTTGAAGATAAGATTCTTTAGTTTCTGCTATTATTGATTTTTGTTCTTTTATTTTTAAATAACTATCATGATCAATATATTTTAGTGCTAAATCTTCTAATTCACTTTTTATTTTATATGCTCCAATAGTTAATGCTAATGGTACAAACAAATGCATTGTTTCTTCAGAATTATCTAATTGTTTTTCAGGTTTTTTAACATCTAAGGTACGCATATTGTGTAATCTATCAGCTAGTTTTATTAGAATAATTCTAATATCTTTGGTAAGTCCATTAATTATTTTTCTAAAATTAGCTAAATTTTGATCTTTTTTTGTTAAAAAATCCATTCGGCTTATTTTTGAAACGCCATCAACTAAAATTGCACAATCAGAATTAAATATTTCTTCAAGATCATCTTTTTTTATTTTTCCTTTTGAGTCTTCTATTACATCATGAAGAATTGCAGAAATAATTGTATCTGGATCATATATGTCCATTTCAAAAATTAAAATTTTGGCTACTGCTAGAGGGTGAATAATATAAGGTTCTCCACTTTGGCGATATTGTTCTTTATGTATTTCACTAGCTAAATTATATGCTTTTCTTACTTCTTCTAGTTTTTCATGTGAAATATTATGTTTTTTTAATTCATTAATAATTTCTTCAATAATTTCATTAAAATTTGTCATAATTTACTCCTTACTACTTTTATAAAAAAGACTCAATTATATTTTAATTGAATCTTTTATTTAGACATATTAAAGAAAGAATAGCTTTTTTTTATTTTTTTTAAAACTTTCATAAACATTCCTTCTTTCATATTTAAGTTATCTTATATCATAATTTAAATACTTAAGTCAATATATATTTAATATTTTATTAGTTATATTTTTTCTTTTTCTTTTATATTTGAGATTTTAGATTTTTTAGTTTTTCTTCTTCTTCTTTTAATTTAATACGATCTTGCTCTACAATATTTGCAGGTGCTTTATTAATATAATTTTCATTAGAAAGAAGATTTTTACGTCTATTAATTGATTGAGTTAATTTTTTTATTTCTTCTTCTATAGCTTTAGTATCTATTTCTTCTACTTCTTTATAATATGTTATTTCTATATACTTTGATTTATATGAAGTGGCAGTTAAGTTTTCTTTTGCTTCTGAAATTATTTTATCATCTGCAATTTTTAATTGTTGTTTATAAATTGGAATAAATTCTTCTTTATTTATTATAATTTTAATTAAAGCTTCTTTTGTTATTTTATTATTAGCTTTCAAGTTTCTTATTGAAACTATATCTTTTAATACTTCATCTACTGAACTCATTTCTTCTTCATAAATTAAGTCTTTTTCATATTTTGGGAAAGATGATAACATAATTGTTTTATTATCTTTTATTGGCAACATACTATATATTTCTTCTGTTACAAAAGGCATAAATGGATGTAACATTTTTAAAATACCTGTTAAAATTTTAAATAAAACACTTTTTGTTGTATTACTTTCTAGAGATGTTTTTGCAAGTTCTATGTAATTACTACAGAAATCTTCCCAAACAAAGTTATATAATTCCATTGAAGCGATATTAAATTCATATTTATCCATATGTTTTGTTATACTTTTAATAATTTTTTCATATTTAGTAAGAATCCATTTATCTTCTATTTTTAAATCTTCTAATTGAACAGTTTCTAAATTTTCTATATTCATTAAAACAAATCTTGCTGCATTCCAAATTTTATTTATGTAATTCCATGTACTTGAAATTTTAACTTCATCAAAACGCAAATCTGTTCCTAAAGCTACATCAGTTGTTAAATAATATCTTAAAGAGTCAGAACCATATTTTTCTATCATGTCCATTGGATCTATTCCATTACCTAAACTTTTTGAAAACTTTCTTCCTTCTTTATCTCTAATTAAACCATGAATAATACAGTCTTTAAATGGACGTTTTTTTGTTAATTCAAGAGATTGGAAAGTCATTCTATTAACCCAGAATGGTATAATATCATAACCAGTTACTAAAGCATCTGTTGGGAAATAGCGCTTCATATCTGATGTTTTTTCTGGCCAACCTAAAGTTGAGAATGGCCATAATGCACTAGAAAACCAAGTATCTAGTACATCATTATCTTGTACCCAACCTTCTTCTTTGGGAGCTTCCATTCCTACATATACTTCATCATCCTTATACCAAGCAGGAATTCTATGTCCCCACCATAATTGACGAGATATACACCAATCATAAGTTATCTCCATCCAGTGATTCATAGTTTTTTCATAACGAGATGGAACAAAATTTACTTTAGAATCTTTATTTTTTTGATTAATTAAAACTTGATCAGCTAAAGGACGCATTTTAACAAACCATTGTTTAGATAGATAAGGTTCTACCATTACCCCTGTTCTTTCTGAGTGTCCAACATTATGTGTCATTTTTTCGATACTTAACAATAAATCTTGTTTTTTTAAATCTTCTAATAATTTTTCGCGACATTCCTCACGTGTTAGTCCCTTATAAATACCAGCATTAGCATTCATTGTAGCATCTTCATTCATCACAACTACGCGTTCTAAATTATGTCTATTTCCTACTTCAAAGTCATTAGGATCATGAGCTGGAGTTATTTTTACGCATCCAGTTCCAAATTCAGGATCAGCATGTTCATCTCCAATAATTGGTATTATTTTATTTACAATAGGTAAAATAACATTTTTTCCAATTAAGTTTTTATATCTTTCATCTTTAGGATTAACAGCAACTGCTGTATCTCCAAATAAAGTTTCAGGACGAGTTGTTGCAACATCTAAATAATCTTTTGTTCCTTCAATTATGTATTTTAAATGATAAAAAGCTCCTTCTACATCTTTATATATTACTTCTTCATTAGATAAGGCTGTCTTAGCTGCTGGATCCCAATTAATAATGCGCTCTCCTCTATAGATTAATCCTTTATTATAAAAATCTACAAATACTTGTGTAACTGCTTTATTAAGTCCTTCATCTAATGTAAATCTTTCTTTTTCATAATCTACTGATAAACCTAAAGTAGCCCATTGTTTTCTAATATTTTCACTATATTCATGAGTCCAATCCCAACAAGCCTTTAAAAATTTTTCACGACCATATTCATATTTATCTATTCCTTGACTTTTTAACTTTTTTACAACCTTGGCTTCTGTTGCAATAGCGGCATGATCCATTCCAGGTAACCAAAGACAATCATAACCTTGCATTCTTTTATATCTAATGATTATATCTTGAATAGCTGTATCGTAAGCATGACCTAAATGTAGTTTTCCTGTTACATTTGGAGGTGGAATAACTATACAATATGGAGTTTTATCACTTGTATTATCAGATTTAAAGTATCCATTATTCTTCCAATTTTCATATTTACCTTTTTCTACTTCTTGATGATTGTATTTTTTATCTAACATAAAATCACTTCTTTCTATTAATTTAAAATAAAAGACAAGTCATCCTAAAGGACGAACTTGTCGTGGTACCACCTTAATTTCTATCTTATGATAGCTTAATATTTTTAACGGAATTATCCGGGATAACTTACTTAATTTCAGTAATCATGCTCCTCTGCTACCTTCAATATGATATTTTATTCATTTTCACCAACCATGAATTCTCTTAAAAAATACAATATTTACTCCTCAGATTCAGTGCATCTGGTTGTAATTATAGCTTAAATTTAATAATATTTCAAGTATATTTTAATTAGTATGAAAAAAAGAAGACCTATTGTTGATCTCCTTGAATATTATTTTCAGCTTCTTTTGCTTTATTCATTTCTCTTAATCCACCGTTTAGAACTTTTGAAATTTCTTTTTGTTTATCTGTTTCATAACCTTTAAAACATATTCTATCTATTTGGTCGTGATTAAAAGCAAATAATTGATCACTAGTTACCATTCCTTCTGGGTAAAAACAAGCTCCGTAGTCAAACATTTTACCAGTTGCATCAACTTTACCAGTTTTATCATATACTTCACCACTTGGCACTATACAATAACTTGTTATCATTAATTCTCTTTTTCCACCCTTTAATAGAACTACAGTTCCTATAGGTAAAAATCTTTCTTCATTCTCCATTTTTATCCTCCTTTTTATTGTAAATCAGCTAGTTCTTCATTATTTCTAGCATCATATCTTTCTGTTTGTTCTTCAGTTTGATAACCATAATCATCATCTTCATCTAAATAACTTTCTGTATCTGATGAATCATCATACTCAAGATTTAGTGTATCTTCTCCTGACCACTCTTCTGTTTCGATTTCATCTTCTCCGTTAGAATTATTATTTTTTCTATCCATATATACTTTAGCTCCAACTCCTGCTGCTGCGGCTGCAGATAATCCTGCTACTACTGGAATTACAGCACTTCCACCGCCTCCAGATGATGCACTAGTAATTGGCTTACTAGATGTTGGTATTTTAGTATATTTACTTCCTTTTATTACATCATCAATTGAAGTTGTTGAGTCTGTTAACATATCATCTATATCAGAGAAATCATCAGCACCTTCTGTTGTAAAATCAATGTCTGTATTTTCACCAGTATATCCTTGATATCCACCTGAACCACTATATCCTCCACCAGTATATTGGTTATTTTGTCCACCAGTATTTGTATTAGTTGGTGGTGGAGTTACTGTTGTAGTTGTGTTATTTGTATTATCTGATGGTGGAGTTATAACTTTGTCTGGTTCTGGTTTTGGAGTTGGTGTTGGATTAGGTTCAGGATTTGGAGTTGGTGTTGGATTTGGAGTAACATCAATATTTGTTCTTGTTTCGACAGGTTTCTTTTCTGTTACTTCAGCTTTAATTTTTTCTTTTTTAAATTGTTGTGTACTATCACCTGTATTGGTATTAGAAGTTGGAGATGTTGCAGTTGGAGTACTACTACTTGTCGTTCCTCCTGTAGTTGCTCTATAACTACTACCTCCTCTTGAACTTCTTCCTCCATTTGTGCTCTTTGGAGTTGATTCTGGAGCTATTGGTGTAGGCGTTGAATTTTCAATATTAGGAGTTAATGTAGCATTGTAATTTACATTTGGATTTAAATTAGTAGTATCACCAATAGTTTGATCTATTTTAGGTTTACTATTAAATTGAGCTGTTGCCGCTGCATTACTTGCACTTTTTGTATTATTTCTTGATATTGAATTAATAGTTGCTGCTGTTACTCCTGGAACTACAGCAGAACTTACTGCACCCTTAACTACATTTTTTGTAGCACCAGCTACTTTTCCTACTGCTTTTACAGGGATAGTTATTGGAGCTTTCACCACTTTACCAATTGCTTTTCCTGTTCCTTTAGCTATATTAGCAATTTTATGTTCACCTGTTAAGGTATTCTTGACATTATCTTTAACACCTGTAGCTTTATCTTTTAAATTAGTTCCAGCATTTTTGATAGCATCTTTACCTGAGGTTGCAGCATTTTTTGCAGCATTAGTTCCAGATTTAAATGCTTCTTTTGCAGAATTTACAGGATGTCTTACAGTATTTCCTACTGTTTTTACACCCCCTACAACTTTTCCACCAGCTACTGTTGCTGTAGCTTTAACAGCAGATTTTATTCCTTCTTCACTAGCTTTTCTACCAAATTTTTCTCCATATTTGTAAGCAGTTTTAGAAATAGCATCATTGTAACCTTGTACACCAGTTAAACCTTTCTTACCTTCAGCAATTAATTTGTCTGCTCTAATTATGTCATCTTGAGCTTGTGAAAATGTATTTTGAGCTTTATCTATCATTCCTCGAGTAAGTTCTGGATTTTTCATATCTTTTCCAGCTTGTTTCATTGTTTCTTGGGCTTTTGTTTTTAAGGCTTCTCCTTGTTTTATTTGTTCTTTATATGGTTTTGCTGCATTGTGTTCTCCTAATTTACCAAAACCATAAGCAATACCACCTTGAACGACACCTTGTTTAGCTCCTCCTAAGGCGGCTTCATTAAAGGATAAACCTTGTTTTAACCCTGCTTCAGTTCCACTACCCATTCCCATTAAGGCAGCCATGGTAGTATTAGCTCTTGTTGTATTTCCTATTAATATATTAGCTGCTTTAGCTGCTTTTCCACCTTTAGCTGCTAAACCTGCTCCACTAGCTACTCCAGCTGTTGCTGCTGATATTGCTAAAGTACCAGCAATTGATCCTGTTATTTTGAAAGCTCCAGCAATTCCACTATCTTCTGTAAATGTTGATTTTTTGGCAAAATCACTTTCGTAATAAAAATTAAATGTATCATGAGCCCATTCTTTTTCAACAAAATCAGAACACCATTTCTCTACTCCACTATCTTTAGGTGCTACCCACCCAACAAGAGATACTACACCATCACCAAGATCTTCAAATACTGATAAAACACCTTCTCCTGTTTTAGCAAAAGCCATAGATACTGTACTTCCTGCTTTTTCCCACCAAGATGATGATTCATAAGCTTTGATATCATCGGCTTTTGCTTGAACTTGTTCTCCGATTTTTACAATTGTTGATGCAATACTCTCAAAGATACCATTAAAAGCTGAAGTATTTATATTTCCTACATATTGAGCTAATCCATTAACATTATTTAATTGATTTATTGCTTCATTTACTGAATCTCTAGCATTTTCAACTTCATTAGAACTAATTTTTTTAATTCCTGATACAACAACATCGACTTTTTCAAAATTAGCATAAACATCAGCTTCTTTTTCATCACGTCCAGTTAACCAACTCACTATACCCATATTATTATCTCCTTTCTTAACCTTCGATTACAGATCCACCTGCAGCTGAGGCTGCTTGAGCTGCTGTTGTTTTTGCTTCATTATTAGCTTTTATTTGAAGTTCATCATGTGCTCTTACTGCTTCTTGATAAATACTGCTTATACTTCCCATAAGTGTATCAGGTACTTGTTTTAATTCTTTACAAACATTTTCTATTGTTTCAGTCATTTTTGTACCTTCAACAATAATTGCTTCCTCTGCATCATAAGTAATATCTGTCATAGCGCTTATAATATTTTTCATACCTTCTTCTGCTACTTTTTCAATTTTATCTAAAGCTTTTTGAACTTCAGCTGGATTGATTAAATTATTGGCATCTTGGGCTTTTGCAACACAAACTTGTTGTCCTTCAGAATTTGTTGCTATATATGTTTTTGGAACTTCCATACTCTCACTCTCCCTTTTTTGTTATGCAATGCATAGGAAAGAGAGAAATAATAATTTCTCTACTTCCGATACATTGCATTATGCAATGTATTTATTTTAACCTTGTTCTCTATCGTATTGTAAGGCTTTTTCTACAGCTAATCTTAAATTTGTAGCTGATAGTTTCATATCTTCCATAGCTGCTGGAACATCAGCACTATAGTATGATTCCCAATTTTCTCTTACAGTTTGAGACCAAGTTGTTTGAATTCCATTTGGAATAGTTTGTTTAATTGCATTATTTAATACTTCCATTGATTCTTGCATAGATTGAACTAAGCTATCAATTTGTGCAGCATCATCTGTAGCAGCACCTGGATTAATTGTTACATTCATTTAAATATTCTCCTTTCTTATATTACTAAAAAATATTAGTGCATTCCTGATTTTAAATCTCCAATCATATTACCAAACTTAGTAGTTTGTAATCCCATATATCCTTCTGCTTCTTCGATAGTTTGAGTAATTTTATTTAATGTATCTTGTTTTGCTTGATATTTTGCTAATAAATCATTAGCTGGATCACCTTGAATATCACCACTAGTAATTTCTTGAATTAAATTAGTTAATCTTGCTAAACTAGATTTATATTCTTGTCCAGCAGTTTCTAATGCATGTTTTAAACTATTTAAAGCTGCTTCATCTACATGAATTGTTGCCATATTCTTTTCACCTCCTATTATATATTTAAGAATACAGTTTCAAGATAACCGAACCCATATCCTATAAATTTATTTTATAGATTTTTTTTAAATTAATCAAGTATATTATAAAAATTAATACAATTTTTTACATAAACAAATATTTTAATCATATATATATTTTGATAGGTGTTTGTCAACACACAATTTAGAGTAAGACATATCCTATATTAGAAACAGATATGAGGTGGATATTATGAGTTCTAAAAATTGTATTGGTAATTTGTTAAAATTAATTTGTCTATTACAAGATAATTCAACTAGTTCTTGTAATTTAGAAAATGGTTGTTCTAAGCCTTATCTAGGTCCTAGTTCTAATTCTATTTGCTATAATACTAGGATAATTCAATTATATAGATGCAATGGTACTTTAATGGAAACTACTTATACTTCAGATAATGGTACTATTCTTTCTACTAATTTCTATAGAGTAATGTCTGTTGATAATAATTGTTGTACTCTTTTATTAATTAACTATGATAATTTAGGTGATACTTATAATTCTACTCGTCAATATATAACAGTTGATTTAGCTTGTATTGGAGCAGTTAGATGTATTAGAGATGTTACTGTTAATTGTTTATAGAAAGGAGGTTGAAGTATGAATTGTTCAGATACTAATAAAGATAAATGTTCTTCTTGTATTTTTGATGTATTAAAGAAAATCTTAGTACTTCAAAAACAAGACTTTGATAATGAAAACTATATTGGATGCGATAAGCCTTACTTAGGACCAGTTTGTAATAGTGTTTGCTATAATACAAGACCTATTCAATTATATAATTGTTGTAATGGTACACCATGGAGTTTTTCATATACAGCTAATGGTGTAACTGGTACTAGTGATGTATTTAGAGTTGAATCTTTAGATGATTGTTGCTGTACATGTCGTATTCTTTACTTAGATGAAGCTACTAATAGTTATGTTGGAACTAATGAATTTGTTACAATTGACTTAAAATGTTGTGGTGCTGTTAGATGTTTAAATGATACTTATATAGATTTATGCTAAATTAAAAAGCCTTTTAGGCTTTTTTAATTTATATCAAGAGAAATTATATCTTCTAGTTTAATTACTTCATTGTCTAGAGTAATTAAATTATTTTTTGTTTTACTTACTAAACTTGTTTTATAAATTTTATCATGAGTTTTAATTGTTACTGGAATATTATATGAATATCCTATTCCGTTAAAAATACTGTTTAATTTTTCTTCTATTGAATCAATTGCAACTTCATTTTTTAAATAACAATAATTTTTATTATTATTTATATTTTTATTAATTTCATTTTTATATAACTTAGGTAATTTTTTCATAATAATCTCCTTTTATATATTTTATGATTTTTATTCATAATAATTCTAACTTTTTGGTATAATATTTATTAGGAGGTTGCTTGTGAAAAAAAGAAAAATTAATTTTAAAATTTTAATTCCAATAATACTTTTATCTTTTATAAGTATTGTTACAATATATAGTGCTTTAACTTATACTTCTAGTACTCTTGGAAATTTAGCATTAAAACAAGCTATATGGTATGGAATTGGATGGGTTCTTGTTTATATATTAGTTAAATTAAAAAATGATTATTTATATCAACACACCTGGTTTTTATATATATTTGGAGTTATTTTACTAGCTTTATTACTTGTCTTTGGAACTCCTATTAATAATAGTAAATGTTGGTTTACAATTCCTGGAATTGGTAGTATTCAACCTAGTGAATTTATGAAAATTTTTATTATGCTTACTTTAGCAACAATGATTCATAACTTTAGGAATGATTTTACTAATCCTACATTAAAAGATGAATTTAAATTTATTTTAAAGACATTTATAATTGTTTTAATACCATCTATTTTAACTTTTTTACAACCTGATACTGGTTCAATCTTTATTTATTTAATAATTTATTTTTCGATGATGTTTGCATCTGGTATTAGAATAAGATGGTTTATAGTTGGTTTTACTATTTTATTACTACTTTTTGGTGGAATATTAGGACTTTACTTTTTTCTAGAAGATATTTTTATAAAAATATTTGGAACTTCAATATATTATAGATTAGAGCGTATCTTTAATTGGAGAAACGGTTCAGGATTACAGCTTGAGAATGCTATGGCGGCAATAGGATCGGCTGGTATATTTGGACATGGTTATAATAAGACACCAATTTATTTTCCAGAATCCTCAACAGACTTTATTTTTGCAGTCTTTGCTAGTAACTTTGGATTTATTGGAGTTTTAGTATTATTAGGAATTATAATTTATTTAGATATTAATATTATCAAGCTTACTAGAAAAAAAATAGAGGATACTGATAAATTTATTGTTGCAGGAATACTTGGAATGCTAATATTTCAACAAATTCAAAATATTGGAATGACTGTTGGCTTACTTCCTATTACAGGTATAACATTGCCATTTGTTTCTTATGGTGGAAGTAGTTTATTATCATATATGTTAATGGTTGGTATTATTATAAATATTTCACTAAAAAAAGATAGAACTTATAAATATCGTTAAGTCTATCTTTTTTATTTTAACCACACCATTAATATAATAATAACAGATTATAAATAATAGTCAAATTTTTATTCTTGTTTCATTCCACAATTGGGACAAAATTCTTTTTCAGATCTTTTTCCACATACTTTACAAAATTTATTTTTAAATTTAAATTTTTTGTTATTTATTGATGCTTCTTCTACTTTTTTTAAGGAAACTTTATATAAAAATGTTATAAAAATTATAAATACAAGTGTTAAAATTTTTATACCTGACATTAAACAAAAATCATATATTCCATGTAATATTGTTGGAATCAAAATACTTAAAATAATATTTTTCTTTTCTAATTTCTTTTCTTTTGATGTTTCATATATTTTAGCTAAGTTTAAATAATATCCCATAAATATAGCATCACAAGCGTGTCCAGGTATAGCAGAAACAGCTCTTATTAAAGCTATTTTAATACTTTGAGTATTGATTACATATAAAATATTTTCAAAGAAGGCAAAGCCTAATGATACAAAAACTGAATAGACGATAATATCATATAATTCATCATATTCATCATTTTTATATCCTTTTAAATAAAGCATAATCCATTTACATAATTCTTCTATTAAAGCTACACCTAAGAAAGCATATAGTAGTATACTAAAAAAAGATTTATCTTCAAGATTACCTTGCATAAATGGTAGATAATCACTTAGTTTTGTTGAGACAAAAGCTACTATAAAACAAGATAAAATTCCTAAAATAAATAACTGCAGTAATAAACCTAGTGGTTCTTTTGACCGATCTTTATTATAAATAAAGAGAAGAATTAAAACTACTGGTAAAGCTGCTAGAAATAACATTATTCCTAAACTATTCATATGATTCACATCCAATTAATAATAGTATAGCATGAAATTTTTAATTATAATTTATTTAAGTTATATAATATTTTTTTGACTGTAAAATTTTACTGACAATAAAAATAAAAACTCTTGATATACAAGAGTTTTAATTCATAATGGTGTCCGCGAGGCGACTCGAACGCCTGACCGATCGCTTAGAAGGCGATTGCTCTATCCAGCTGAGCTACGCAGACATATTCAACTGACAAATAAGATTATACAATAAAAGTACTTTAATTACAAGTACTTTTTATTATTTTTTTATGTATTTCTTGGAATCATTTTTATCAGAATATTTATAATTTGTGGCTATATTAACAATATTTTGATAAACTTCTTCCCAATTTATATCTTTTCCATTTATAGCAATATCTATATTCTTATCATTTAGAAAAGTTTCTCTAATAATTTTATAATAATATACATCGTGTTTTTTTAATATATTTTTAAGAAACAATAATTGTTCTTTAGATAAATTATTGTCTTCATTAATAATTAATTCTATTAAATTTCCTTCTCGTGTTAATTTATCAATGAAAAAACACGTTTCTTCATTAAAATCTATTTCATCTTTATTATTTATAAATTCTTGAAAATTATTAATAAGTGTATTAATATCAATTGCTATTACTAATGATTTTTGTTTTATAGTTCTAAACATTTTTAATAATTCTTGATAATGTTTTTTTACATTTTGTAAATCAATTTTTGATATATTAAATAAACTATATAAATTACATCCTAATTTTTCTTCTATTTCTTTTTTTAATTCTTGCGTTTTTTTAAAGTGATTAAAAGAATTATTTGTAACTGTTTTTCGTAGCGAAATGTCTAATATTCTTTTTTCTATTGTAGTAAATCCTGTTTCTAAACAAAATAAATCACATAACTGAATTATATTATCATATATTGTGCAATCACTTTCTCTTAATTTTTCTTTTATAAAATTATAGCTTTCTCTACTCATGAAAGGACCTGCTGCTAATGTAATGTTATTATCTATATAAGAATGGGTTATAGAAATTTTTGCTGCAAAAGTATAACCTAAATTAAATAAATACTTATAACCTTCTATTGGATGTTTAGAATGATTTATTCTTCTTCCTATATCATGAATATAACCTAATGCCTTAGCATAGTCAGAGTCTAAGTTTAGAGCTTTAGCAATTCTTTCTGCAGCTAAACCACAATAAATACTATGAAGAATCCATTTGTTTTGCTCTTTTTTAAAATCTTTTTCTTCTTTAATAATTCCATCAATTAATAAATTATATGCTGTTTTAGAATCTAATTTTTGTTGCATAATTTTCTCCTTGAATGATTATTTTATCATTTTAATAACTTATATGCAAATTGTTACATATCTTGATAGTGTAAAATGATTTGGGGGAAGACACAAAAAAAGAAAGACCTGATGTTA
>CAJUTW010000042.1 GCA_910589335.1 uncultured Bacilli bacterium
CCTGTATACGATCCACTACCTGTGTATGATCCACTTCCTGTGTATGATCCACTACCTGTGTATGAGCCACTACCTGTGTATGAGCCACTTCCTGTATATGATCCACTTCCTGTGTATGATCCACTACCAGTGTATGAACCACTTCCTGTATATGATCCACTTCCAGTATATCCACTACCTATATATGAACCACTTGCCTTGTGAGTACCATTTAAATTATAAAAACTTGTAGTTATATTACTTTTAATATTTTCTTTAAATTTATTTTGAAATTCTTCATAATCAACTCCTTCTACTCCATACTTCTTCCCATTAATATTTTCAATTATACGAACATAATACTTATATTTATTATCTTCTCTTTTTACAATAACAAAAGAGTCTAATTTATTATATTTTCCATCATTAGGTCCACTCTTAAAATCATCATTATCATCTAAATAATCTAAAGTAAATATTAAACATTTATTTTTACTAGGTTTTTTAATATTCTTACTCTCTATTTTAACTTTAGTAAAATCAACCATTTTATTTACATCTTCTTTTATAATATTTTCCTTTGATTGATTTAAAATTCCAGTTATATTAGGAATAGTTACTGCCATCAAAATCCCTAAAACAACTAACATTGCTAGTAACTCAACTAAAGTAAAACCTCTATTTTTTAATTTCATATAATCCCTACTTTCAAAATTATTATAACATAAAAAATATGAAAATTATTTCAAAATCTTTTTCATATTTTCAATTTCATTTAAACTATTCGCATTATAATTACTAGTATCAAACAAATTATCATATCTAAATAGTGCAAATCCCTTATAATTTTTTAAATTTCTTGATAAAATTATCTCTCGCATAATAATATCATCATTATACATCCACTCTGTATTCCCATCCTTAGCATATTTATCTTCAACTCCAACTTTATAAAATGCTAAAGCTATATATAAATCAATTTTTTTATTTTTAATTAAGTTTTCCCATTCTTCTATAACTTGAGTAAATGCTTTTGTACTATTATAAAAACCATAATAAACCTGTGGCATTATAAAATCCACATAATTATTTGTTTTTAGCCATATTTTAACATCTGCATAATTTTTATTATAATTATTTTCTATATTTCCATCAGGAGATACTCCAAATTTAACATTTTTCTTCCGACATTCCGCATGAACTTTTAAAATCATTTCATTTACTTTATTTAATCGATAAACTTTTTCTTCAACAAAGTCATTATTTTTAATAAATTCTTGATAATCATCTTTATCTATCTCATCATTAGGATAAAAATAATCATCAAAAAGTATCGCATCAACATTATATTCTAATACTTCTTTAACTCCATTAACAATTAAATCAATAACCTCCTTTTTTGAAGGATTATAATAAATTCCATTATTAATAAAAATAGTATCAGTTTCTAAATATTTATAAGCTGGATTTTCACTAGTAATTGTACTAGGATCATCAGTAGTTCTAACTCGATAAGGATTTATCCAAGCAAAAATTTTTATATCCTTTTTATGACAAACTTTTATAAAATAATCTAAAACATCATAAAAATCTTCCCCTTCTTTTTTACTAACATACTGACTCATAGGAAAAATATCTGATTTATAAATAGCATCACTTGCCGCTCTAACTTGAAGGATAATAGTATTAAACTTCATATTTTTAACATTAGCAATCATTTTATTTATATTATTTTTGCTAACATTTATATCTTCATTTTTAACATATTTATTTAATTCAATATAACTAATATAAATAGCTCGAACTTCACTTGTATCAGCTTTTACCTTAGGAACTTCTACATTACAGAATAAAATTCCTAAAATTACTAAAAAAAGTATAACAAATATTTTCTTCATAGTATCACCTAAATTATATTTTAATTTAGTTAATACTAGAAAATTGTCATTTTATTTTATTTTTTTCAATTATATACAGTTTTTTATTTTTATAAAAACCATAAAATACATCTTCTAACCTAATTTTTTCTTTTTCTAATTCTTTTCGTAACCATATCTTCGATTTTCTTATTTGCACTAAGACATCTTCATTTAATTTACCATCTAATATTAAAGCTAAAGGATAAGTTGATTTTTTATCATCTGATTTTTTAAATATAGACAATTTTCCACTAGTCTCTAATATTGCATAATCTACCTCTTCAATTGATTTTATAGATTGTCCTCTAAGTTGAGTTAACAAATCATCTAAATTATATCTTTGTTTTAACATTTCTTTGAAATTAATTTTTCCTCTACTAATTATAACAGATGGTTCTCCATCAACAACATTTCTTGCTTTTTGACTCTTTAAAGATACTATCGAAAATCCAATTTGTAAAACAACTAATGATACTATTGGTATAATTGATAATAAAATATCACTTTTATAATTTTCAATAGATATAGCTACCATTTCTGCAATAAAAATAGATACTATAAAATCCATTATAGTAAGTTCTCCCATTTCTCTTTTACCCATTAATCGGTATAGAAAAGTAATTAAAACATAAAAAAATACACTACGATAAAAAACTGCTAAATATTTCATATCATCACCTAAATATATAATGAACAATTGCATATTTTTTTATACATTACATAATATTAATTGAGGTGAATTATGACTTATTTAAAAATATATGGAAAAAGATTAGGTTATACATTGCTAGAATTATTGATTTCTCTAGTTTTAATTACTACATTATACTACTTTAATATTATTGGTGATGGTTTTTTTAAATCTTTAGAGTTAATTTCTATCATTTTAACAATTTTTATTAATAGTTACATTTTAGGAAATACATCTAACAAAAAAGCATACATTGAAGGAACAAAGTTTGGTGGAATTATTATTTTTTTATTATTAATTTTTACTTTATTATTTTCTAAATTTAAAATTAGAGTTTTAATATATTATCTAATTATTATGATAACTTCTATTTTAGGAAGCATGATTGGAATCAGTAAAAAAAGAGACTAAACATTTTTATTTAGCCTCTTTCTTTTAAAAATTATAAATCCTGTAATAAATATAATTATTCCTAAAAATATTAAAAACATATTTCTAGCAGTATTATTTTTAACTTCTATAACTTTATCTTCATCACTTATTAAAAATAACGAATGTGTATCATAATTACAATTATCATCTTCCAAACATGTAATATATCCAATAAAATATAAAGTGTTATCTCTCATTAAAAAATCTTTAATAAAGTAATATTCATTACTTATTTTTTTTATTTTCTTTTTAAATAAACCTTCTTGATCTAATTTAATAACTTCATTACTTAAATCAACATTATTTTGATATAGTAAAAAATACTCTTTTATTTTTTTATTTTCTTTTAATGGTAATAATTTTATATCTTCAGAATCATTTATTGCAACCTCACCAATTGATTCAAAAATCTCTTTATTATTTATATCATAATTAATTAAATAATAACTATATTCTCCTCCATCAACTTTTACTAATGAAGTTAACCCATATAAAATATAACCATTATTAGCTTCTGCTAAGTTATAAGAATAGTATTTATTAAGATTATCAAATACAACTTCTTTATTACCTTCTTTATCGAACTTTAATAATTTCCATCTAAATTCTGATTTTATTTTAGAAGTTGCTAAAACAGCATACCCTGTATGTTTACCATTATCATATATATTTACAATATCTTTATAAAAAAGATCCCCTTCGTCTGCTATTTCATCTTTTCTAAAAACTATATTTAAATCTTTATCATAATAAACTAATGTTGAATTATACCTATCATCTACTAAAAATGTTCCTATTGCTATATAACCATCAAATTCATCATTGTCATTATAAATCGGATATATTTTATCAATACTACCATATTCATTTATCAAAACGGATTTTTCAAATACTAAATTTCCATCTAAATCCAATTTAATAAACATTCCTAAACTCTCAGGTATTTCTTCATTGTCGAAAGTTTCTTCCTCTTCTAAACTAATAGGTTTTAACATTGTTATTAAATAACCATCTATCTCATTTTTTTCATTATATGTATAAGTTATATCATCTATATAATCTTCATCATATTCCCCATAAGAAAAATCCCAAACTTTTTTACCATCATAATTATACTTTTCTAGAACTATTTGATAATCTTTAATATCTTTCTTTTTATCAAAAGACTTTAAATATTCACCAGCTAATATTAACCCATCTTTTTTTCCGTTTTTATCATAACTATCTTGTATAAAACTATAATTTTCTTCCTTATATTTATTAATAGAAATTAAAGTATCCTTAGCATAAACTTTAAAATTAGATATAAAAATTAAAATCAATGTTATAAAGATAATTTTTATTTTATTCATACTCCACACCTCTAGTTTATATTTATTATAAACGAACTAAAAAAGAAAATCAATTTTTTTAATAAAATAGCAAAAAAACCAAATTTTATAATTAAAATTTAGTCTTTAATTTCTTGTTTTATTAAATTAATTTCTTTATTAGTTTTATATCTTTTATATTTAAAATTTTTAGGTAATAAATCAAGAAGTATTTCTCGAGCTTTCATTTCTCTCTCATAATATTCACGAAAAAGTGGTCCTTTTTTTAATAAGAAAACTGGTCCAAAGAAAAATTCTTTTTTTGTATATTTCTTTTTACCTTTTTTTAAAATTATTATCTGATAAATAAATCTTTTATCTTTAACAAATTCTTCATTAGCAATATAATATCCATTTTTTACAAAAAATCTTTTTACATCCTCTTGATAATTATTTGGACTTACAATATATGTTGAAACCATTTTAAAATTTTTCATATCATTTTTACAAATAGATATTATATTTCTACCACCCATACCAGAAATTATAATGGTATCAATATCTTTTGTATATGTTGATAATCCATCTCCTAAACGAACTTCTATTACATCTTCTAATTTCTCTTGCCTTATATTTTTCTTTGCTTGTAGAACTGGTCCTTCTTTAACATCACTAGCAACTGCTCGTATGTTTTTGTTTTGTCTAACAAGATAGATATCTAATAAAGCATGATCACATCCAACATCTAAACAAAAGGAGTTAGCTTCTACTAAATCCCCTATTTTTTTTAATCTTGCATTGATTTTCATTAGTCTGTTAAAAAATCCTTTAACTTACGAGAACGTGATGGATGTCTTAATTTACGAAGAGCTTTAGCTTCTATCTGACGTATACGTTCACGAGTAACTCCAAATATTTGACCTACTTCTTCTAAAGTTCTACATTGACCATCATCAAGTCCAAAACGTAATCTTAAAACTTTTTCTTCCCTATCTGTCAAAGTTGCTAAAACACCACGTAATTCTTCTTTTAACATTTCTATTGTTGCATACTCCTCAGGTCCCATAGTTCTCTCATCTCTAATAAAGTCTCCTAAATGAGAGTCATCTTCTTCACCTATTGGAGTTTCTAACGAAACTGGATCTTGACTAATTTTATATACTTCTCGAACTTTTTCAACTGTTATTCCTAATTTTTCAGCAATTTCTTCATCTGTAGGCTCACGATTTAACTCTTGAGTTAATTGTCTTTGAATTCTTGCTAATTTATTAATTGTCTCGACCATGTGAACTGGTACACGAATTGTTCTTGCTTGATCAGCTATTGCTCTAGTAATAGCTTGTCTTATCCACCATGTTGCATAAGTTGAAAATTTATAACCTTTTGTAGGATCAAATTTATCAACAGCCTTCATTAAACCAATATTTCCTTCTTGAATTAAATCAAGAAATAACATTCCTCTACCAACATATCTTTTTGCAATACTTACTACTAAACGTAGGTTAGACTCAGCAAGTAATCTCTTCGCTTCCTCATCCCCTTCTTCTGCACGTTTAGCATACTCAAACTCTTCATCTGAAGTTAATAAGTTTATACGCCCTATTTCTTTTAGATACATTCTAACTGGATCATTAATTTTTACATCTTTTGATAAAGTCAAATTCTCAACTGACATATCTTGAGTAATTTCTTCACCACTAGCATCATCGCTTCCATCTTCTGAAACAATATCAATATCATTTTCTACAAGAAAATTATATAATTCATCAAGAGTATCACTATCTACATCTAATCCTTTTAATTGATCTGCTAATTGTTCGTAAGTAACATATCCTTGTTTTTTACCAAGTGCTAACAATTTATTTTTTCTTTCATCAAGAGTCTTAATTTCTTCAACCATACTAATTATCTCCTAACCTAAGCCTTCTAATCTTTTCAGCTATTTTAGCTTGTTCTAATGGATCTATCTCTTTTTTCATTAAACCTGTGAGTCTTTTAATTTCTTGGGTTAAACAATATTCTCTAACAACCTTAAAATATAAAAATAACTCTTCTTTATTTGTAGTCTCATTATAATTTCCTGCTAAAACTTTATTTAAAAATATTAGAATATTTTCTTTGTCCTGTACATAAGTATAAAAATCTGCAACATTTATATTACCATATTTCTTATAATAATAAATTATCTCACTATTGATTGTACGCATCACTTCTGAAGGAAAAATAAGTCTTTCTCTTTCCACTTGTGTAATTACCCAATCATTATTAAGCATAAGATATATAATTTGTTCAAATGCTTTACTATACTTATCTTTTTTCTCGACTGTTCTTTTAGGTATAAATACCTCTTCTTGTTTATCTTCGTCTTTTACTAGACTATTAATACGCATTTCCAGTGTATTATATCCTATATCGAATTCTTTTGCAAGTCTTTTTAAAACTACTTCTCTTCTAATTATATCATTTAATTTAGCAGTTTCTTCAAGTACTTTATTAATATAATTAGCTTTCTCTTCATCACTTCTAAAATCAACATTTTCTCTTAATCTCTGCATTTTATAGTCAGAGAAATTTATTGCTGAATCAAGAAGTCCAACAAATCTATCTCTACCATTTTTTAAAATAAAACTATCAGGATCATCTGGATTAGGAAGTACAACAACCTTAACCTCTACCCCCATATCAAACAACATATTACCTATATTTAATGTAGCATGTTGTCCAGGATCATCTCCATCAAGACATAAAATAATATTATTAGAAAGTCTTTTTAATAAATTTACTTGTTCTTTTGTTAAAGCCGTCCCCATAAGAGCAACTGTATTTCTAATTTCTATGGAACTTGCTCTTATAACATCCATAAATCCTTCCATTACAATAACTGATTTATGAATTCGACACTCTTCTCTAGCTATATGATAATGATATAAAATTTCCCCTTTTTTAAATATTTCTGTTTCTTTGGTATTTAAATACTTATTTTTTCCACTATCTTTATAAATTCTACCACTAAAACCTACTACTCTACCTGAAACATCATACAAAGGAAACATAATTCGATCATTATAAATATCGTAATTATCAGTAGCTAGTCCTATCCGATTTAAAGTGACCAAATCATATTCTTTACTTGTTAATAATTTTGTCAAATCATCTCTCTTATCTAAAGAAAGTCCAATCTCAAACTCTTTAATTAATTTATCATCTATTTTTCTCTCCAATAAATATTTCTTTGCAACTTTTCCAATATTACTATTCAAATTATTTTGAAAATATTTAAGAGATAATTTATAAGCCTCATATAATTTATCATATTTATTACTTTTTTTAGCTATATGAACATTGCCTGTATCAATTCCAACTTTTTCTCCCAAATATTTTAAAGTTTCTTTAAAATCAATATGTTCATAATTCATTAAAAAAGTAAAAACATTTCCAGTAGCATGACAAGAAAAACATGTATAAATTTGCTTTTCACGAGAAACACTCATAGAAGGATTAGAATCATCATGAAAAGGACAAACACAAAAAAAATTCTTTCCACGTGCAGTTAGAGGAATTCTTTCTCCTATAATATCAACAATATCTATTTTACTACGAATAGTGTTTGCTAAGTCATTATACAAAAATCCTCACCACCTTAGTTACACATTATTCTATCATATTTTCTTTATTTTTTCTATATTTTTAGATGAGGAAATTCCATCAATTTTTTCAAAGAAAAATTCATCAAACTCTTTTATTCTATTTTCATGTATAGGGCTATATTGAATTCCTTTAGCTTGATATTCAACCATATCTCTTTGAGCTTCAAAATAATCTAAATGTCTTGAAAAATATTCACAAGAAAAATCAATTAATCTAGTAAGCTCTCTAAAATTTTCTAAATTACCAATCTCTAATACACCATAAAAATAGATTTTATAACCCAATAAAAAGCAGAATAATTCATTTAATACATTATTATCATCATCATAAATACTTAAGTCATAAAAATAATTTCTTAAAAAAAAGTTTTTTATTTTAGCTATCATTTTTTTTCTATTATTATAATTAATTTCCTTCAAAACAAGAGATAATTGTTCATCTATTTCATTTAAACCTATTTCTATAAAGTTTCTAAATAATTCTAAAGAAGTTACATGACTACTTTTTATTTCATAATTTTCATATTCTTCATTTATCTCTATTTTTTTCATTATTACACATCCTTACTAAAATTTTCATAAGAGAAAAAATGTATCAAGTACATTTTATTTTTTTAAACTATTTTGGTCATGAGAAGTTGAAATAGTACTTTTAACATTTTCATCATAAGCTAAGTAAAATACTTTATTCAAAACTCTTTCTCTTATTAATTTTAACCATTCTTCATCATTATTTATTGTTTGTCTTACAACAGTTGTAATTATCTCAGCATTACCCCCAAGTTGTCCAGCATTTAATTGCTGCACTTCCATACTATTTTCTAAAAATTGACAAGCATCTGCACAAGCTACTAATAAATTTAGAGCATGAAAATCATCCATACTTTGAAGAGAATTCCATTCTTCTCCATTTTTTAATCTTGTAAGTGTTTTTAAAGAAACAAGTGGTTTTCTCTCAATATCTAATTCATTTAAAATCAAAGCAATATCTTTTTTATTTCTTTCTAATTTTTCCACATCAAACCCAATTGCTTCACCTAAAATAATACTATTACCTACTAAATATGGTGTATTCAAATCATCAATCATTAAATCACTAAGTTTTTCTTTAATTTCAGTTGTTTTTAACATAAAATCTCCTCCTAATAAATTTCTTTCCATATTTTAACATATTTTTTTATTTATTACAACAAAAAATAAAAGTATACACTTTTTTGTAGACTTTTATCTTATAACTTTATTTTATAAACTTAATTTTTTCAATAAAATATATTATTTGAACCTTCTTTTATTTATTTCTTGTGCTAACATATCAATAAATTCATCTTGTGTAACAGTTGTAGTGTCTTTTTCTCCATGTAATCGATAACTAATAGTATTATTTTCTTTTTCTTGATCTCCTAAAATAAGTGTATATGGAACTTTTTTTGTTTGTGCTTCTCTTAATCTATAGCCAAGTTTTTCATTTCTATCATCTAGTTCTACTCGAACACCTTTATTTTTTAATAATTCAAAAATTTCTCTACCATAATCAGCTTGATATTCAGAATTTACAGGAATAATACTAACTTGAAGAGGTGCAAGCCATGTTGGAAATATTCCTTTTGTCTCTTCTATAATAAAAGCTGTAAATCTATCAAAAGTACCAAAAATTGCTCGATGTAATACAACAGGTATTTGTTTTTCTCCAAATTTATCAATATAATTTAATTCAAATCTTCTTGGTAGTAAAAAATCTAATTGGCATGTTGATAATGTTACTTCTGGCCCTACCGCTGGTTTAACTTCAACATCTAATTTAGGTCCATAAAATGCAGCTTCTCCTTTAGCTTCAAAATATTCTACTCCAAGTTCATCAAGAACTTCTCTAAGTTTATTTTCAGCATTATCCCACATCTCATCATCATCAAAATATTTTTCTTTATCTTCTTTGTCTCGTAAAGATAATCTAAATTTATAATTTTTAATTCCAAAATCATTATAAACATCTAAAATCAAACTAACAACACGTTTAAACTCTTCTCCTATTTGCTCTGGTGTAACAAATAAATGTGCATCATTTTGACACATACAACGAACTCTCTCAAGTCCTTTTACTGCTCCACTTGCTTCATATCTAAAATCAGTTGCAAATTCACCTATTCTTATTGGTAAATCACGGTAAGAATGCATTTTATTCTTATATACTAACATGTGATGAGGACAATTCATTGGACGAAGTACAAACTCTTCCTCATCAACCTTCATAGTTGGAAACATATTTTCTTTATAATGATCCCAATGACCAGAAGTTTTATATAAATCAGTAGTTCCAACACATGGTGTATAAACATGATCATACCCCATCTTTCTTTCTTTTTCATAAATATAGTTTTCTAACTCTTTACGAATCACTGCTCCATTAGGTAACCATAAAGGCATTCCTGAACCAACTAAGTCATGAGTCATAAATAACTCTTGTTCTTTTCCAATTTTTCTATGATCACGCATCTTTGCTTCTTCTAATTCTTGTAAATGTGCCTCTAATTCCTCTTGGGTATCAAAACAAATTCCATAAATTCTTTGAAGCATTTTATTTTTAGCGTCTCCCTTCCAGTAAGCTCCACTAAATTTTAATAATTTAAAATGCTTTAATTCTTTAACAGTCTCAACATGAGGTCCTCTACAAAGATCAGTAAAATCCCCTTGTGTATAGCAACTAATTACATTTTCACAAGTATCCATTCTAGATATTAAATCGATTTTATATTCATCATCCTTAAATCTTTCTAAAGCTTCTTCTTTAGATAATTCTTGACGCACAATCCTTTTACCATCTTTTGCAAGTTTTTTCATTTCTTTTTCTATTTTTGGGATATCTTCATCAGTTAATTTATAATCTCCTAAATCAATATCATAATAAAATCCTTCCTCTATTACAGGTCCGACCCAAAATTTAGCCTCAGGATATAAATGTTTAACTGCTTGTGCAAGTAAATGTGCACATGAATGATTCTTTATATTTAATTTTTCATTTTCTTTTATATTTATCATATTTGCCTCCTATTTTATAAAAATTTCTACTTCTATATTTTTATCAATTTTACTTTTAAATTCTTCTCCTAAATTAATATTCCCTATAATTTTACCATAATGAATAGGAATTACTTTTTTAGGTTTTAATTTATTAATATAAGATACTGCTTCTTCTAAATCCATAGTATAAGTTCCACCAATAGGAACAAAACAAATATCTGTTTTAACACTATCAGCTTCCAAGGTTCGATCAGTGTCTCCCATTATATATAAACGTTGATTATTAATTATAATATTATAGCCAACATATTCTTTTTCTTTTGGATGAAAATCTTTATTTAGATTATATGATGGTATAGTTTCAAATTTTAAATCATTTAAATCATATTTTTTATTAACATCAACTACTAAATAATTATTATTTTCACTTAAACATCTAGGTACTATTATTTTAGTGTCATTTTTTAAAATTTTTTGAATCGACTCTTTATTATAATGATCATAGTGATCATGAGTAATAAATATATAATCAGCATCATGATATTCTTCTTTTATATCATAAGGATCAAAATAAATAATTTTATCTGCTGATATTTTTATAGTCGCATGATGTATAACTTCTATCTTCATAATTTCCCTCCTAACAAAATAAAAAGGATAATACAGGAGTGTATATACTACACGGTACCATCCTTTTTCACTCATTTTAATAACGACTTAGCCGGAATTACTTTTAATAATTCTACTCTAAAGGGAGTAATAAACTAAATATCTATTCATTCTCACCAACCATGAACTCTCTTTAAAATTTAGATAATTTATCATGTCCTTTGTCAATGTATTTAAATCTATAATAACACTTATTATTTCTTTTTTCAATATTAATTTATCTACTATACCATTCTCCAGGTACATATATCATAGCTCCTAAACCAATATATCCCTGTCTTAACCTAGAATTTGCATATCTAAAAAAACTTCCTAAATCATGACAGTATTTATCATTTGGATCAAATAAAGCACAATCAACTAAAGCTAAATGTAAATGCACTCCTGTTGATTTTCCTGTTGTCCCCATTCGCCCTAAAGTATCATTAATAGTCACAGCTTTACCAACATAAATATTTTTAGAATAAGAAGATAAATGAACATATTGCGAAGTATATTTCTTTCCATTAATATTGTGAAGAACTGTAACAATTTTAGCTCCCGCTCTATCTTTATAAATTCCCGATACAACTCCATTAGCTACAGGAAAAATATATTCCCCACTTCCTCTAGGACTAGTTATATCTAAAGCTACATGTCCATAACGAGGATTTTGTGTTATCTTTCCCATCTCTGTAGGTAAATACCATATTTTTTTAGGAACTTCTAATGTTGATTCAGTATTTTCTTTTAAAGGAAGAGAAACTTCTTCTAAAATACCCTTATTATTTTTATTATTACTATATAATTTCACAGGTGTCAAAGTACTCAAATCATTAGGACCACTTAATATACCATTAGTTGAATTTTTACTTTTCTTTTTAGTACTTATTTTAGCTTGTGCCATATCTTTTATATTAATATACTCATAATTTATTTCATATTTTTCTATAGGCTCAAAAGCACTAGTTAATTGAACACCAGTAGAAATAAGAATCAAAGAAAAAGAAATAATTACAAAAACTTTAGCCTTTATAGACAAATTATTTCCTAGCACAGAACCACTCCCTAAAAATAGGCTTATTATACTATATAAGAAAATAAATTGTCAAACTAAGAAAAAGCAAAAAAAAGAATCAACTATTTCTAGTCAATTCACTTTAACTGTTCATATCAATTATATAAGGAAAATCTTTACTACCATCACCAGTATAATATTCTATACCAGCACGTAAAGAAATAGCTGGTCGCAAATATCTTAATGTTCCAATTGAAACATAAGCTGGATATCCATTTTCAGGAATAAGGTTCATGTAAAATAGATTTTTTAAAGAAGTACCAGGAGACATTCCAAAATATTCAACTTTAGATATCAAAGGAGACTCTTTGTCATAAGCTAAAATTGACTCTTGCACAGTAATCAATCCAACTGGATATTTTAATGTTCCATTTCCATTCTCTTTATTTACAGTAAATCGATCATTTTTATTAGGACATTTTAATTCTCTAGAATTTTTTATAGATCCAAATACTAAGCCTTTTGTAACATCTCCTCCATTTGGATTCCATCCACCAAACTCATCTATAGTTCGGTCATTACACCATACTGTATCTTCTAAATAATCTGTGTATTGTGTCATGTTATTTGAATACCAATAATCTATCGCAATTTTAATTGTTGAATCAGATGCATTTACATCATCGTTATATAACATTTCATTTAACGCATCTTCTATACTCTTTCCATTATTCAATTTAAGATTATAAGTATTATCTGCCTCAGTATAATAAATATAACTTAATTCATTACATACTCCACTACTATTAAAACATGTATAATGATTATTATTTATTGTATTATATTCACTTGGAAAATCCCATATTTCTTTTATATCTACTAACCTATAATTCGTCCCATCCCAGGTAAAAGAATTCCCATACTTAAATTTTACATTCTTTTCAATACATTTAAATAAATCATTCGCAACGCTTGTAATATATAACATATTTATACAACTTAAGTCATTACTCCCACATGTATAATAGTTTTTATAACTTCCATAATTTGTATACCAGTCTTTCTTCTCTATTGTTACTGGATTACTTAATGTATATGTTCCATCTCCATTGTCAGTTATACTATCACTAAATGTTATCATCTCATCTTCTACTCTTTTTCCATTATTAAGTTCTAAATAATACATATAATATAATTCTGTTCCTGCTAAATAATATAATTCAGTACATGTTGAAGCATAAATACTTCGACATGTATACTTTCCAGCTAAATTTGTATAATTATCTGACCACGCTAATTGTTCTGGTGCCTCTAATATATACTCACTTCCATTCCATGTATAACTATCACTATAATAATAATTTGTATTTGATGACATAAATTTATTATTAAATATCGTTTTGGTATTTGTCATTTCTCTAATATCATATTGATATTTTTTATTATTTCTATATCCTAGATCAGCTGGTGAATTAGAACTTGAATTAAATACTACTTGATTACTATTAGTACCCATTTGTTCTTTTGTTAAAGCTGATGATTCCCCACTATTATTACATTTACCATCACTTGGTACTCCATTATAAAGCAGTTTTACTCCTCCTGTATCTGTTGTTCTAACAATATTCCAACAGTAATCTCCAAATATAACATTGTTGTTTGCTGCTGCTCCATAGTAATAATATACTTCTTCATCTCCATTAAATGTTTCCGTTGAACCAGTATACTTCTTCGCATATTTTGTACTATCA
>CAJUTW010000043.1 GCA_910589335.1 uncultured Bacilli bacterium
CAGTTGGATAGAGTGTTTGGCTACGAACCAAAAGGTCGGGGGTTCGAATCCCTTCGAGCGCACCATTTTCGGGAAGTGGCTCAACTTGGTAGAGCACTTGGTTTGGGACCAAGGGGTTGCAGGTTCGAATCCTGTCTTCCCGACCATTATGTAATTAACCGTTGATTATCAACGGTTTTATTTTTTATGAGGTTTTTTATGAAGAGGAAAAAAGAATTATTTATATATTCATGTTGTTATATAAATGATAATATAGAATTTAAAAAATTTTTTAAATTATTAAATATTAATGATGATTTTAAAAATTATAAAATTGACTGTAATAAGTTTATAAGTATTTTATTAAAAAATAATTTGATGATTGATATTAAAAATAGGGAAAGTAAAAAAGTTTTGTTCCAAAAATTCGATAATCTTTTAAAAAATTTAAATATTAAAAATTTCAATTTAGATTTAAAAAGTATCTCTAATGTTGAAAAAGATACAATTACTTATAATTTAAATTTATTTTCTAAATATATCAGAAAATTAGGATATGAATTAGTTAAAATAGAACCAATTAATATTAAAAAAAAGTCGAATCTTTATTTTATAGTACTACCAATTGAAAAACTATTGGATTTAGCTGAGATAGGCTATATGGGGTGATATAATGAAGAAAATTGTTAGAATAGTAACTGAAATATTTTTATTTTTAATTTTTATTTTAATATATTTATTTAATAGTGATTTTTTATTTAAAGATTTTTTTAACATAGTAAATGTTTACTTTATTTTAAGAATTACAATTAATTTAGTATTTTTATTTATAAAGTATAATTTTTTTTATAAATATAAGAATAATGAATTTGAAAAAGTATTATTTGAAAAAAATGTTTATGCTCATTTATCATTGTTATTTTTCTTTTTCTCATTTTTTAAGTTTTTAAGATTTACATTTATTATTTTATTTATAATTTTCAGTTTGCTTTATTTGCTTTCTAAAGTATCTTTAAATTTAACTAAAATACAGAAAGATAAATTAGAAGAGATAGATGAAAAGGATAAGAATAATTATAAAAATAAAATTGAAAATAAAAACGAAGAGATAAGTACTTATAATTTATTTTATGTTAATTATAATTCTAATCTGTGTTATCAATTATTAGAGATATTATGTAATAATACTTTTGGTATTTTAAATAATTTTTTAAATTGTTCTTTTTTAATAATTTTTGATAAATTGTGTAAATCTAATTATTTATTTTTAGTTCAAAGGAGTATGTATTTTGGTGATTTAGATATTTTTTGTGGTATTATTAACAGTTACTTAAAAAGACTTGATATAAAAATAAAGATTAAAAAAGATGAAATTTTAAAAAATGATAGTTTAGATATAAGTCAAAAAAGAAAGAATTTTAAGTCGACTTTTTATCATGATTTAGAAATGGTTGATAAAATTCTTAATAAAAAAAATTATCATATTGTTGCGATTGGTTTTTATAACAATAATGATAGTTTTCTAAGTATAAGTGTTGTTACTGATGATATTTATAAAAAGTTAAAAAATTTTGAAAAGCAATTAGAATCATGAAAAAAACTTTCGTTATTTTACGAAAGTTTTAATATGCTTTTCCCCAAACAACATAATGTTTTGCTTCTTTTCCGCAGTAAATGCATTTTTTATTTTCAATATTTTGTTCATCAAGTGGTAGACATCTTGAACCAAAGCCATCTGTTTCATTTTTAATTAACTCTTCACATTTTTCGCTACCACACCAATGAGCTTTTATAAAACCAATTTTTTCTTTTGCAATTTTTTTCATATCATCAAATGAATTTGCTTCATAAAGATGACTGTCTAAAAATTTCTTAGCATTATTGTACATATCTTTTTGAATTGACTCTAATATAATTGGTAATTTTTTTTCTATTTCATCAAAGGAGATTATAATTTTTTCTCGATTATCTCTTCTTACTATTACTATTTGATTATTTTCAATATCTTTTGGACCAATTTCTATTCTTGTTGGAATTCCTAACATTTCTTGTTCAGCAAATTTAAATCCTGGAGTTTTATTTGAATTATCTAGTTTGACTCTGATATTTATCTTTTTTAGTTTATTAAGTAATTCATTAGCTTTTTCTAAAACACCTTCTTTATGTTCAGCGATTGGGATAATCATAGTTTGTGTTGGAGCAATTCTTGGAGGAAGAATTAATCCTGAATCATCACCATGAACCATTATGATAGCTCCTATTATTCTAGTTGACATTCCCCAAGAAGTTTCATAAACACTATGAAGTTTGTTTTCTTTATCTAAGTATTTAATATTAAATGCATCAGGAAATCCATTTCCAAAGAAATGACTAGTTCCAGATTGAAGAGCTTTTCCATCATGCATCATAGCTTCAATAGTGTAGGTATCTTGTGCTCCTGCAAATTTTTCAGATTCAGTTTTTTTACCACATACTAATGGAATTGCTAAATCTTCTGTTACAAAGTCATGATAGATTTTAAACATCATTTTTGTTCTTTCTTCTGCTTCTTCATAAGTTGCATGGATAGTGTGTCCTTCTTGCCATAAAAATTCACGAGAACGTAAAAATGGTCTTGTTGTTTTTTCCCATCTTAATACAGAGTTCCACTGATTCCAAATTAGAGGTAAATCACGATATGATTTAACTTGTTTTTGCCATAAATCACAGAATAGAGTTTCAGAAGTTGGTCGTATACAAAATCTTTCTTCTAACTTTTCTTCTCCTCCATGTGTTACCCAAGCAACTTCTGGAGCAAAACCAGCAATGTGATCTTTTTCTTTGTTTAATAAACTTTCAGGAATTAATATTGGTAAATAAACATTTTGAACCTCAGTTTCTTTAAATCTTTTATCTAAGTTTGATTGAATATTTTCCCAGATAGCGTAGCCATTTGGCAAATAATTTAAGCATCCTTTAGTGCCTGAATAATCACATAATTTTGCTTCTTTAACAACATCAGTATACCAAGCTGCAAAATCAACATTACGTGATGTTATTTTTTGTACAAATTTTTTTTCGTTTGCCATAAAAAATCTCCTTTCGTTTTTATTAGTTAATTTTACCATAATAAATATTCTATTTCAAATAATATTATAGTTATTTAAACATATTATTAATTAGGTGATTAAATTTGAAATTTACAAAATTTTTTATAATAATATTTGCAATTTTTATAATTCCTTTAAATGTTTTTGCTGATAGTGCTTTATCTACTGTAGTAATGGAAGTTAATAGTGGTAGAATTTTATATTCGAGAGATGCCGATAGTAAAAGACTTATAGCATCAATTACAAAAATAATGACTTGTATTGTTACTTTGGAAAATTCTTCTTTAGAAAAGGTTGTTACTGTTGGTGATGAAGTTTTAGAAATGTATGGAACAAATATATATATCGAAGTGTCAGAAAAAATCAGTATTAAAGATTTATTATATGGGTTAATGCTTAGAAGTGGAAATGATGCAGCAGTTGTGTTAGCTAAAAATGTATTTGGAAGTGAAGAAAAATTTGTTATGGAAATGAATAAAAAAGCTAAGGAACTTGGAATGAAAAATACTAAGTTTTCTAATCCACATGGTTTAGATGAAGATACAAAGAATTATTCAACTGCTAGAGATATGGCAATCTTATCAAAATATGCTTATCAGAATAAAATTTATAGAGAAATTGTAGGTACTAAGAAATATTCTTGTAAAACAAATTTTAAAAGCTATTTATGGTACAATAGAATGAGTTTAATCAATAATTATAAATCATGTATTGGAGGTAAAAATGGTTATACTCCCAGTGCTGGAAAAACTTTAGTTTCTCTAGCTAGTGAAGATGATATGGTTTTAAGTATAGTAACTTTAAAAGATGCTGATTTATATAATAATCATGAAAATATGTATAAAAAATATTTTAATGAATATAAATTATATACAATAATCGATAAAAATAATTTTATTATGGATTCAAATTTTATTGATAGTGAAGTTTATATTAAAAAATCTTTTAAATATCCTTTATCAGAAGATGAATTAAGTAGTGTAAGTACTGTTGTTAAAATAAATAATAATTATAATGAAGATGAAAAAATTGTTGGTAAGATTATTATTAAATTTAAGGAAGAAGAAATAGGTAATATAGATATTTATCGTAAGATAAATAAAAAGAAGGATAAAAATATCCTCCAAAAATTTAAAAATTTATTTATTAGATAAGCGAAAGAAGTTAATCGAAGGTCTACAAAATAGACGGATGCTATTTGAGTTATTTGTTCCTAAACCACTAGAAATAAATAATTGTTTATTTTCTAAATCATAATAATCTTGATCATACTTTTTAGCACCTTCTTTTTTCATAGCATAATTTAAAATGGGAACTCTAATATTACCATTATGAGAATGTCCTGCTAGAAATAAATCTGTATTGTAATTATTTATGATATCATCAACGTAATCTGGTTGATGAAGTAGTGTAATTGTATAGATATCTGGATTATGAGTAGGTTCTTTGAAATAAGAATAAGCAGTTTCTAATGAGTCATTATCTTTAATTGGAGTTGTTACTCCTACTAAAAGAATAGGATTAATATTGTCATTATAAATTAATTCAGATTCATCACTCAGAATTGTAAAATCACTTTGATTAAAAATAGTTGTGAATGATTCTAAATCTTCTTCACCCGATATAGCATATTTACCTAATGAAGCATTAAGTTTTTTTAATTCATTAATTAATTTTTCTTGTTCTTTTGAAGATAATTTAAAATCTTTATTTATAAGATCTCCTGTAAAAACAATTAAATCAGGATTTCTTTCATTTATTAGAGTTACAATTTCTTGAACATTTTTTATAAACATTGTACTTCCATAATGAAGGTCACTTAATTGAATTATTTTTAGACCATTAAAATTAGAAGGTATTTTTTTATTGTTTATACGGTATTCCCTAACTTGAATTTTAACAGTTGAAATGTATGTTGTATAATAAAAGAAAATTGTTATAAAAATAATAAAAAAAAGAATTATTTTTAGAAATATTTTAATAGACTTTTTTATATTTTCTTTATTTTGTTCTTTAAATATTTCTTTTTGTTTTTCTTCATTTATTTCTTGACGTGTCATATTATCACCATTATCATTTTAACATATTTTTTTATTTTAGAGTTTATAAAATTTTTAAATTTATGTAAATAACTTCTTCTTCTTATTTATTTATGTTATTATAAATATGGTGATTAAAATGAAATATGATGTTGCAATAGTAGGAGCAGGGCCTGCGGGGTTATTTAGTGCTTATCAATTGATTACAGAGAATAAAAATTTAAAAGTTGCAGTTCTTGATAAGGGAAGTTGTGTTAAAAATAGAGTATGTCCTATGAATAAAAATGGTGTTCCTTGTAAGAATTGTAATCCGTGTGCGATTCTTGCAGGATATGGAGGAGCAGGAACCTTTAGTGATGGGAAACTTAATTTTATTCCAAGACTTGGTAAAAGTGATTTAACTAAGTATATGAGTGAGACTGAGGCTTATAAATTAATAGATGATACAGAAGAAATATTTAATAAGTTTAAAATGGATGCTTCAATATATCCTAGTAATATGGATGAAGCAGTTGAAATTAGAAAAAAAGTTGCTATTGCTGGAGCTAAATTGTTACTTATAAAACAAAAACATTTAGGTAGTGATCATTTACCAGAATATATAGATGGTATTTGTGAATATTTAGAAAATAATGGAGTAACTTTAATTGATAGAGCTAATGTTTTAGATATTAGAAGTTTAGCAACTGATAAGCATATAGTTACTTATAAAAAAGGTAAAAATGAAGTAGAATTAGAAGCTAAGAATGTAATTGTATCTCCAGGTAGAACTGGTGCTAAATGGGTACAAGAATTAGCTGATAAATATGAAATACCTTATCTATCGCAAAGTATTGAAATTGGTGTTAGGGTAGAAGTTAGACGAGATATAATGGAAAGTATTACTAATGTTATTTATGATCCAACTATATTTATAAAGACTAAAACATATGGTGATGAAATTAGAACTTTTTGTACTAATCCTGGAGGGTTTGTTGCAAAAGAGAATTATTATGGATTTATCTGTGTTAATGGTCATGCTTTAAAAGAAGTTAAAAGTAATAATACAAATTTTGCTTTTATTTCAAAAGTTAATTTAACAGAGCCTGTTACAAATACAAGACTTTATGGGGAAAGTATTGCAAAAATTGCTAATGTTATGGGAGATGGTAAACCAATAATTCAATCTCTTAAAGATTTAAAAAGTGGAAGAAGAAGTGAATGGCATCGTATTAACAAAGGTTTTATAGAACCAACTTTAAAAGATTGTGTGGCTGGTGATTTAGCTTTAGTTTTACCACATAGAATTATAAGTAATATTTTAGAAGGATTAGAAACACTTGATAAAATTATTCCTGGTGTTAATAATGATGATACTTTACTATATGGACCAGAAATTAAATTTTTTAGTAATGAAATTGAAACTGATAATAATTTTAAACTTAAAAATACTAATATTTATTTTATTGGTGATGGTGCAGGGAAAGCAGGAAATATTGTTACAGCAGCAGCTACTGGTTTAGTGGCAGCGAGAGATATATTAAAGGAGAGTAAAAATGAAAAATAAAAATATTTTAATAATAATTGGCTCTATAATATTAGTTATAACTTTATTTTTAATTAGTATGTTTATGCCATCTAAAAAGAATGAAGAACAAAAAGAAGAATTACTAGGAATAGATTATAATGTCGACGGAAATATTGCTAGTCTAGATAAATATAAAACTAATAATCCTGTAGCAGCTTTATATATTAAAAATTATGGTTCAGTTGTTATTGAATTATATCCAGAAATAGCACCTAATACAGTAAACAATTTTATAAGTCTTATTAAAAGTGGTTTTTATGATAATAATACATTTCATAGATTAGTTCCAGGTTTTGTTTTGCAAGGAGGAGATCCTGATGGTACGGGGACTGGAGGACCAGGTTATTTTATTAAAGGTGAGTTTAATGAAAATAATTTTAAAAATGACTTAAAACACTCTAAAGGAATTGTTTCTATGGCAAGGAGTCAAGATAATGATAGTGCAGGAAGTCAATTTTTTATAATGTTAGATAATAATAGTTATTTAGATGGAAAATATGCAGCTTTTGGAAAAGTTATAGATGGTTTTGAGATTATAGAAAAAATTGAGAAGAAAGAATTAGTTGCTGATAGTGAAAGTGGTCAATTAAATAAAAATTTAGAATTAACAAAAGCATTAATTGATTTAAAAAATAAAGAGTATGATGATGTAGAGAAAGTAAATTAATTAAAATAAAAATAGAAGCTAGTTTGACTGAATTTAATAATCAGTTTATTAGTTTCTATTTTTTTATTTTAGTTTTATATTTTTCATTAAGAGTAGTAGCAATTAAATCAGGGTAGTCAGTAATATAAATAACATCTTTATATAATTCTTTTAAACAATCTTTAATATCATCTATTTCACTACTTGAATTAATTGTCCAAATAGCAACATTTTTCTTTTGATCTAGTAAAGATTTAATAGTATCGTAATCAATTAAATTTTTTCTTATAGTTAAATTATCAAACAAATCTAAATATTTTAGATCTTTTGAAGAGTCAATTATAGCAAAACAATTATAATTTGTAACTTTTTCAAAATATAGAATTCCTAAAAGATTTGAACTTTGAAAATAAATATTTTTAGTATTAATATTTTTAAATTCATCCATTATTTTTTCAGTAAATTCTTTTACATTATCAGAAAATTTTAAATCAATAATTACTTTTTTATTTGATACTAAGTTTAGGCTTTCTTTTAGAGTTGATATTTGATAATCTTTATTTTGTAATAGTGTTTTTCTTTTTAAATCTAAATGTTTTTCTGTATCAATTAATGCTTTAAAATAATCATTTAGTTTTAAATTTACTATATAATTAAAAGAATTATTTTCTAAATCTTCATAATTTGTTTGAGAAATTTCTGTTTTAGAAAATGTACTTTCATAAATATCATCATTATGTGATAATACTAAAACGTTATCTTTAGTCATTCTAGTATCAATTTCAATATAATCGATGTATGGTTCATTTGCTGCTAGTTGGATAGCTTCTGAAGTATTTTCTACTGATTTAGATGAAAATCCTCGATGAGCAGCTATTTGGAAATCATCATCTGAGAAAGTTTTGGTATATTCTATAATATTTTTAGATAAATCACTTGATTTTTGTTTATTTAGATTTATATAAGATGTTATTAAAGATAGAGATAATGTATAAATTAATAGTCGCTTTTTTTTCATATATAACTCCTTTGGTTTAGTATTATAACATAGAAATTATATTTTTTTATAAATTTATTGTGTTAATTTAAATATTTAAAGTTTTAAAAGTGACAGCTTTATTTTATAATTTTGGTTTTATTTTTAGTGTTTTAAGGGTAATAATGATTAGTTTGGGTATTGTGATTAATGATCTAAGAGTTTTTTTATGTTTTTATTGACATCTTGATAAAATAAATATATATTATGTTTATATGTGTGATGACGGGTGTGGAAAGCCTCGAGCAGTATATTTTAAAGTTGATTCTTCTAGAATAAGTAAGGTGGAACCGCGGAATTTATTTCGTCCTTACATTATTCTAGGAGTTTTTATTTTAGGAGGGATATTACGAAGGTTTATATATGTGGTGATGAGAAACTTTTTTTAGATAAAGATTTTCATATTACTAATAATATAGAAAATAGTTCCATAGTTTTAATTTTACCAGGTGGACTTGATGTTTATTATAATTTATTTTTAGCCATCAAAAAAGAAAAAGAAATCTATCTTTACAATAAAGATTTTTTCTATACCCCTCTTATTAAAAATCTATATGATTTATATTTAAAAGGAGTTATAGATAAGGCACCAAGTGAGTATATGAATATAGAAAGTGAATTAGAGAATATAATAAATAAAATAGAGGAGAGATAATATGAGTAAATTAACAATGGAAAAATTAGTAGCTTATTGTAAGCAATATGGTTTTATATTTCAAGGAAGTGAGATATATGGTGGTCTTGCTAATACATGGGATTATGGTCCATTAGGAGCAAGATTAAAAAATAATGTAAAAGATTCTTGGAGAAAAAGATTTATACAAGAACGTGCTAATGCATATGAAGTGGATGCAGCAATTTTAATGCATCCAAAAGTTTGGGAAGCTAGTGGACATGTTTCTAGTTTTTCTGATCCATTAATCGATTGTAAAAGTTGTAAAATGAGACATAGAGCTGATAATTTAATTGATGATTTTGATTCTTCAGCTCATGCTGATGGAATGACACAAGAAGAAATGCTTCAATACATTAAAGAACATAAAGTTCCTTGTCCAAAATGTGGTAAGAGTGATTATACAGATATTAGACAATTTAATTTAATGTTTGAGACTCATAGAGGAGTAACTGAAGGAAATAAAAATAAAGTTTATTTAAGACCTGAAAATGCACAAGGAGAATATGTTAATTTTTTAAATGTACAAAGGACAATGAGAGCTAAACTTCCTTTTAGTATTGGACAAATTGGTAAAGCTTTTAGAAATGAAATTACGCCAGGTAATTTTACATTTAGAACAATTGAATTTGAACAAATGGAATATCAAACTTTCTGTCGTGAAGGAGAAGATTCTAATCTTTATAATTACTTTAAAGATTATGCTAAAAAATATTTTATAGATTTAGGAATTTTTGAAGATAAATTAAGATTTCATGATCATGAAAAATTAGCTCATTATGCCAAAGAAGCTTGTGATATTGAGTATAATTTTAATTTTGGATGGGGTGAAATTAATGGAACTCACAATCGTACTGATTATGATTTAAGTCGTCACCAAGAATTTTCATCAGTTTCTCAAGAATATTTAGATCCTAATAATAATGAGAAAATTATTCCATATATAATTGAATCAACTGTAGGATGCGATCGACTAGTCTTGGCCCTTCTTGATAACGCTTATACTGAAGAGATTCTTGAGAATGGTGAAGTAAGGGAAGTTATGAAGTTTCATCCATATATTGCACCTTTTAAAGTAACTGTTTTACCTCTTGCTAAAAAGTATCATAGTGAAAAAGCGCTTGAAGTTTACAATAATTTATGTAAACATTTTATGGTTAGTTATGATGATGCTGGTTCTATTGGTAAAAGATATAGAAGAAGTGATGCTATTGGAACACCTTTTTGTATTACTATAGATGATGAAACTATTAATAATCAAACTGTAACAGTAAGAGATAGGGATACTATGGAACAGGTTGTTTTAAATATTAATGATTTATATGATTATATTAATGAAAAGATTAAGTTTTAAAGTAAATGTATTTTTATACATTTCTTTTTTTTATATTTTTGTTCATTGACTAGCTAACTAATAAGTGTTATTCTTATAATGTAATAATAGGAGGGAGATTATTTATATGATTAGGAGTAAGTATAAGAGCAGTTTATTAGTAAATATAATTTTTATATTGGTAGCTTTTTTTGTGATTAGTTTTTCGATTTCTAAAATTTATGCAGCTGGTATTACTATTACAACAAATAATGAGTCTTTAAGTGGAGATTCTTCTTATAAAAAAGTAACTAATACTGGTAAGTTTTCTATTAGAGCTGTATCATCTAATGAAAAGTTTAAGGCTTATAAAGTTTTAGATGTATATTATAATCAAAGTTTAGATGCAATAAGATATCAGTTTACAACTGATTTTCAGGCGTTTTTAACAAGTAATAATACGTATAAAAATTTGACAATAGATGAATATATGAAATTAGATAAGGGAGATGCAACTCAAGAATTACCTAATCCAAATGATACGTTTTTTGATACATCTAATACTGTTGTAAGTGGTGGACATTTGACTTCAAATGATTATGCTAAATTAATGAGTGCATATGCGACATATGTTTTGAGAAATAATGTTACAGGAACTTCATTTGGGAATTCTTTAAGTAGTTCTGTTGGTCGTTTTGAAATAAGTACATTATCTATTGGTAGTTATATGGTACTACCAGCTACTAGTGACAATGTTTATGGTGTTATGGTAGATAGTATACAATTACAAAATGCTGCAACTGGATGGTATATAAAGAATGCTCAAATAGAAGGCAAAACAGTTGAAAATAATATAAATTTAAGTTATAGTTATGGTTCTTCTTCAGGAAGTAATATTTCTGTTGCACTTGATAGTGATATAGATATTACTATAACTATGAAATTACCAACTTATCCTGCTGATGCAACTAATTCAGGTAATACTATAATTGAAATACCAATTAGGAAAACAACACCTGTTAATATGACTCTTACAACAACAACAGGAACATTTAATAATAATATTCAAGAAAATATTGTAGATAGTGCTGGAGTAATGATTGGAACAGCAACAGTAGATGCACAAGGAGGACATTTATTTCCTACAGGAACTATAACACTTGATACAAGTAAGTTAGTTGGAGGAAGTACAATAACATTTAATTATACAACTAGTTTATTATCAACTGATACAAATTTAGTTTTAGGAAATAGAGGTAATGATGATAGAGCTACTATAACATATCCTGATCCTTATAGTACTAATAATCATAGTATTAGTGCAACAGGAAATCTTAAAACATATGGTATACAAATAAAAGGAACACCTGGTGCAAAATTTGATGTTAAATTAGATAATACTAAAATCAGCTCAATATTAATTGGTAATGATGGGTTAGGTGAAGTAAAAGGTGTTGCTTATGGAGATTATACTATAACACAAACAATTGCTCCACCTGGATATTTAAAATTAACAGAGTCTAAAACTTTAAGAGTTGGTAGTGGGGAAGAAGTTCCTAATAAAGTTGGATATTATGGTATAACAATGCTTAATACTATTCCGGCTTTACTTCCATTTACTGGAGGAGTTGGAACAATAATCTTTACAGTGAGTGGTGTTTTAATAACTATTTTAGCGATAGTTCTTGTTATTGTTTATAAAAGAAGAAAAAAAGATGTTAAAATGGTTGGATAATTAGTAAGAAAGGAGAGTTATAATGAAGAAAAAGGTTAGTAGTAAAATTTTATTATTTTTAATTATGTCAGTATTTTTATCTAGTCTAGCTATTGCAACTACTTATGCTGCTGGTTTAGTAATAACGACTAATAATAATATAACTTATGATGGAGATTCTTCTTATAAGTTGGTGACTAATACAGGTAGTTTTGATATAGCACATATTGGTAATATAGGTTCAGAGGTAATGAATGTTTATAAAATAATTGATGTATTTTATAATTCAGCTCAAGATGTTTTGAAGTATCAATTCACTTCTGATTTTAAAAAGTTTTTAGCAAGTAGTTCTACATATAGAACACTTACTATAGATGATTATTTTAAACTTGAGAAAGGTGAAGCTGTTCAAGGATATGCAGGTGATGTTACTGATAGTGAATTATGGGAAACTTCTGATACAATTGTAACAGGTGGACATTTAACTTCTAATGATTTTGCAAAATTAATGAGTGCTTATGCAGCTTTTATTAGAACTAATGGGACTATAAGTGGTATTTCATTAACTACTTCTGTAGGAGGTTCACATACAATTTTTTCTTCTTCTAGTTTGGCTGTTGGAAGTTATATGGCCCTACCTCAAAGTACTAAATATGTATATGCAGTTATGGTTGATAGTATTCAACTTCAAAAAAGTTCTGGTACATGGTATATAAAAGATGGAAAAGTTGAAGCTAAGATGGAGAATAGTAGTATAGGGTTATCTTATAAATATGGCTCTTCAACAGGTAGTGATATTTCAGTTGATGTTGGTAGAGAAATAGTATCAACTGTTACTGTTAAAGTTCCTGTTTATCCTGCTGATGCGAATAAGGATGGTAATTTAAATATATATTTACCTGGTAATATGTCTCCATCATTAACTTTTACTACACTTAATGGTGAGACGACAGTAACTAATGTTGGTGAAATAAAAGATAAGAATAATGAAGTTGTTGGAAGAATTGTTACTTCTCCACAAGGTGGTCATGAAGTACCAACAGGAGAAATTATTTTTTATCTTAATAAAATAGTTGGTGGTAGTTCTATTACTATTACATATTCTAAGACTTTAAATGATGATAATAATTTAGTAATCGGTAGTGCTGGTAATACTGAAGAGATTTATATGACTTATCCTTCTCCTTATGGTGGTGATACTTTAAGAGATTCAGTAACTGGTAAACTTAGAACTTATGGTATTGAAATTACTGGTACATCTGGTGCTGAATTTGATATTAAAAGTGGAGATCAACGTGTTGGAATAGTAGTTATAGGAAAAGACGGAAAAGGTTATATAAAAGGTTTAGCAGCAGGAAATTATGTAGTTGAACAATCAGTAGCTCCAGCTGGTTATATTAAGATTAAAGATCCTAAAACTGTAACTGTTGGAACTGGTCAAGAAGTTACTGGAAAGCCTGGATATTATGGTGTTACAATGGTTAATACAATTCCTTCTTTACTTCCGTTTACAGGAGGAGTTGGAACAATAATCTTTACGGTAAGCGGTGTTTTATTAACTATATTTGCTATTGTTTTGTTTATTTTATATAAAAAGAGAAAACAAAAAGAAAAAGTTAGTATGGAAACACTTTAATTAATTATAGAGAAATCTATAATTTTTTATTGCAATCTAAGATACTTTTCAAGTAAAATGAAAAAAGATAGGTGATTA
>CAJUTW010000044.1 GCA_910589335.1 uncultured Bacilli bacterium
AAGTATCAATAGTTTTAAAACTAGCACTCTTATCTATCTTCCAAGAACCAGCTTCTTTTTCATTATAGTTAGATTTTTCAGATAATATCTCTACACTCTTAACTGGTTGAAGTTCTGCAAATATTCTAGGTACTGTAATTAAACCAATTACTAACAAAATAAAAACACCAAAACTAACTAATTTATATCTTTTAAAAAAAATCTTCAAACATTCAAATACTTTCATATATACCCCTTCTAAAATCATAAAGGTGGATACTTTATGAGAAAAAGGCTAATTCATATTGAAAAATAACGATTTTTAAATTCTTTGACTAAAATATTGACTATTATAATAATAAATTATTTTTTTAATAACTAACAATTATCTACAAAATATGACTATTTAATGACTACTTAAATTTATAAAAATAATAAAAATTTACATAAATATTTGCTTAAAATTAAAAAATAATGTATATTTAATGTAATAAATAATATAAAAATAAAGAAAAGTAAGAGTCATAAAGTATCCACCTTTATGACTGATATTTTCTTTTATATATAACAAAAATATGTAGAATTAATTGAAAATAACTTTCAAATTTCTACATATTTTTTTAAGTTTCAAATTCTTCTACAATATTTAGAATTTCACTACTTATATCTTCAATACTTCTAAGTTCTCCATCTTTTATACATTCTATTTTATTCCAATTATATAATTCTGAAAGTTCTAAGTAAGCTTCTTCTGCATGTTTTAAATGATCAACAGACTTTTCATGTTCATCAATATCTGTTCTATTCTTTCTAAGCTCTAAAGTATATTCATAAGGTACATGAAGAAAAATTGTTTTATCAGGTTTAGGTAATTTTAATAACCAAAATTCTAATTTATCTATCCATTGGTACATATTAAAACGTTCTTCTTTTTCATGAATTTTACTTCCTTGATGTGCAAGATTAGATGTAGTATATCTATCCAAAATCACATAATAATCTTCATCTAAATATTTCTGTATTTGTGGTAAATTATACTTTCTATCAGCAGCATAATAAAGAGAAACTACATACGGATCAACATTAACTGCTCCCTCTTTAAAAAAACTTTCACTAATTTCAGGTTTTCCTAAATATGCTCCACCTACTATTTTACCTGTAGGAGAATTATAATTAGGAAAATCAAATCGAATACATTTCTTACCTTTTTCCTGAAGTTTCTGTACAAGTAATTTAGTTTGTGTCTCTTTTCCAGAGCAATCAGTCCCCTCAACTACAATAATTTCTCCTGCCACATTTATCCCTCCTATAAAACTTATCTTTACTTTATATTACCAAATACATCATAATAAAACAAGCAAAAATAAAAAAAGTGTCAAATTAAACACTTATATTATTTTTATCATCAAATGGAACTAAAATACACTTTCTACTTGCCAAAAAGTCACACATATGTACAAAATTTTGATATTTTGTTTTTGGTTTTTCTAAAACATCATTTCCACTATAATCTTTTGTCCAAGGACCCATATGTGTTTTTATAACATCTCCTAAAAATTCAATTTCTTCTACCTCTAATCCTAAAACTTCCTCATTATCCATTAAAAAATCTGCCATTAAAAGTGGATGATCAAATCTTGTATACTTTTCTTTTTCTAAACCACTTTTTAATCCGTCATGAATTAATAAAGCCATTAACATTAAATCCTTTTCTAATTCTGTATATTTATCACCAATAGCTGGATCACTAAGTAATTCATATCCAATACGAATAGCAGCCTTAGAATGTCTTAAAAGTCCACCATCTCCTAAAGCATAATCAGGATGATATTTTCCAGTTGATGATGCTGGTACTACAAAAAAATAATCTGGCAATAATTTAATAACTTCTAAACAAGCATTTTTTACTTTATCTATCTTCAAATAACCAAGTTCACATTCTATTAATTTTTCTCTATCCATTTACTTCACCTTCTATAATTCTAATAATTATCTCATTACTAATATACCATTTTTCTTCTGGAATGAAAAGACAATTATCTTTCTCTATTAAAAAACCATCTTTTAATAAACTATAATAATTATAAATACTATTTAATTCTCTACCAAATTTTTTCCTAAATTTTTCCAAATTAATTCCTTCACTTTTTCTTAGATTTAACATAATTTCATACTCTATTTTATCTTCATCAGACAAAAAATCTTTATTCAGAAAAAAATTACCCTCTAAATATTTATTAATTGATTTTGTATTGTTAATTCGACAATTATTTAAAAAGCTACTAGCACCTAAACCAAAACCATAATATTCTTGGTTATTCCAATAACATAAATTATGTTTTGACTGAAAACCTTTCTTAGAAAAATTACTAATTTCATAATGAAAATAATTATTCAGTTTAAGTTTTTTACAAATTAAATTATACATTTTAAAATCCAAATCTTCATCAATATTTTTTACTGATTTTATACTTAATTTTGTATGAGGCTCAATAATTAAAGAATAAGTTGAAATATGCTCCACATTAAGAGATAAAATATAATCTAGATCTATATTTAAATCAGCTTCTGTCTCCGTAGGAAGAGCATACATTAAATCAATATTGATATTATTAAAACCTAATTTTCTAGCTTCTTTTATAACTTCCTTTACTTGTTTTTTAATAACTGTTCTTTCTAAAAACTGAAGATTCTTATCACTAATTGATTCAAGTCCAAAACTAAGACGATTTATACCATATTTTTTGTAAAGCAATAATTTTTCTTTAGTGGTACTTTCAAAATTACCTTCGATAGTATACTCTATTTCTTTACTTTTATTTAGCATATTTAAAATCTTAAAAAGTGTTTCTAATTCTTCTAACGATAAAGCACTAGGAGTTCCTCCACCGATATAAATAGTTTTTAATTCTTCACCTTGATAGATTAAACTTATTTCCTTAGCTAGTTCTTCTAAATAGTTAGACACTATTTTCTTGTTATAAAGTAATTTGCAGAAATCACAATAAGAACAAATATTATGACAAAAAGGAATATGGATATAGCAGTTATTTGACATTATTAATTTCTTTCTTTGCATTTATTATTTTGTCTAATGCTCTGTTTTCAATTTTTATAATTGATGTTTTAGAAAGTGAAAAAAGTTCTCCTATTTTTTCTAATGAAATATTATTTTCAATTCTTAAACTTATAATTTCTTTTTCAATGTCAGTAAGATTAGCCAATTCCAATATAATTCCAATCTCTTCTGATCCTATTTTTCTTAAAAATGTATATCTATTTCTTTCCAATTGTTCTCGTATCTTTTTAGCCGCCTCTTTTCCCATAACATTTGCTACTCTAGAATTAGTTAAACAATCATATACATAATCTTCTGTATACATATTTAAGTCGCAAAAATAATTGGAAATTTCTTTAATTGTAAATGTTGGATTTTCTAGATAAAAAGTACATATTAATTTAATATCATTTAGTTTTTCTTCTTCCTTATCACCAGGGTTGACTGATTTAGTACTACCGACAAATTTTCCATTTTCATCTTTAATGACATCATTATTTTTAAATGAATTTAATCCACCCTTTACTTTACCAGTATTTTTATTGATAGCAAGTTGTTCCTTTATTGTTCTATTTTCACTTTCTATTAACAAGTTTTCATTTTTCTTCAGGTATCTCTGAATTGTTGATTTTGGAATACTAATTTCTCTTGATATTTCACTTATAAAAAATGTTGGATTTTCCATAAAAAATTTGATTATAATCTCTTCTTTTATTTGACTCTCTTTTAACATATTCATTCTCTTTTCTAATTATTCTTTCGTTGACAAAATTGATAAAAATGCCTCTTGTGGTACTTCAACACTACCAATCTGTTTCATTCTTTTCTTTCCTTCTTTTTGTTTTTCTAATAATTTCTTTTTACGCGTAACATCCCCACCATAACATTTTGCAAGAACATTTTTTCTCATTGCTTTAATATCAGTTCTAGCAATTATATGTTGTCCAATAGCAGCTTGTATTGGTACTTCAAACATTTGACGAGGTATAATTTCTTTTAATTTTTCAACTACAACTTTTCCCCTATTATAAGCAAAATCTTTATGAACAATTACACTCAAAGCATCGACTATTTCTCCATTTAATAAAATATCCATTTTAACTAAATTACTTTCCTTATAACCAATTACTTCATAGTCAAAAGACGCATAACCCTTTGTAAAAGATTTTAATTTATCAAAAAAATCATAAACTATTTCTGATAAAGGTATTTCATATAAAATTGTAACTCTTTTATCATCTAAATAATCCATATTAATAAATGTTCCACGCTTATCTTGACAAAGCTCCATTATTGAACCAATATATTCACTTGGTGTAAAAATACTAGCTTTTACAAAAGGTTCTTTTGTTTTAGAAATCAATTCTCTTTTTGGCATCTTTGTTGGACTATCAACCATAACCAAACTTTTATCAGTAAGTTCTACTTCATAAACAACTGACGGAGAAGTAGCAATTAAGTCAATACCAAACTCTCTTTCAATTCGCTCTTCAATAATCTCCATATGAAGCAAACCTAGAAATCCACATCTAAATCCAAAACCAAGAGCTTTAGAAGTTTCTGGTTCAAAAGATAAAGCAGCATCATTAAGTTTTAATTTATTTAAAGCTTCTCTTAAATCCTCAAATTTATTTGATTCAATTGGATAAAGCCCACAATATACAGTAGGTTTCATTGGTTTATATCCATATAATCTTTCTTTAGTAGGATTATTATCTAACGTAATTGTATCTCCAACATGAACATCCTCTATACTTTTAATAGATGCATACAAATAACCAACTTCTCCAGCTTTTAAACTTTTAACACTTGCTTCTTTTGGATTATTAATAGAGAGTCCAACAACATCATAAACTGCTCCTGACTCCATCATTTTAATAAGATCCCCGACCTTAACTTCACCATCAACAACCCTAATACTTGTTATTACACCGCGATATGAATCAAATAAACTATCAAAAATTAAAGCTTTTAAAGGAGCTTTTTTATCTCCCTTAGGACTTGGAATTACTTCAATTACTTTATCCAATAATTTATCTACTCCAACACCTGTTTTTGCACTAGTTAAAACTATTTCATCTCTAGAAAAACCAATTACCTCAAGTTCAGATACTACTTTTTCAGGATCTGCACTAGGTAAATCTATTTTATTAATTACAGGTATTACTGTTAGATTATTATCAAGAGCAAGATATAAATTAGCAAGAGTCTGTGCTTCAACCCCTTGTGCTGCATCAACTACTAAAATAGCCCCTTCACAAGCAGCCAAACTTCTACTTACTTCATAAGAAAAATCAACATGACCTGGGGTATCAATTAAATTTAATTGATATTCTTCACTATCCTTTTTATATGCCAATTGAACAGCATTCAACTTAATAGTAATTCCTCTTTCTCTTTCTAAATCCATGGAGTCTAACATTTGTGTTTTTAATTCTCTTTTATCAATTGCTCCAGTTAATTCTAAAATACGATCTGCTAAAGTACTCTTACCATGATCTATATGAGCAATAATACAAAAGTTTCTAATATTTTCCTGTTTCATGTTTTTACCTCCATTTCTTATAAATTATATCATAAATTAAATTATGCTTCTAGATATAATCTTATATATTAATTTTTTTCAAATTAAAAAGCTCTGTTTAAGAGCTAAATATTTTTTCTAAATCTTGTCAATGTAAAAAATTCATAGACAGAAATTATACATATTACTTTTTGATATAACTTTTGCCTGTACTTGTTTCTTTAGAACTAACATTAAATAATTCTCCTACTTTTAGAGTTTCTTCTAAAATTTCCTTCTTTACTGGAAGATATTTATTGTTACGATTATAAGCAAATTGTTCAAATAAATCAATTTCATCACTATGACAAAAGTTTAATATAGGTGGAACTATACCTCTTACTACTAACATCGCATTAAATAGACATTTACTAGTTCGTTTATTCCCATCTATAAAAATTTGAGACATAACTACATTTCCAACAATTTCTGTACAACCTTCCACATATTCTAAATCAGAAGTACTATTTCTAAAGTAATACTCATATTCTTGTTGAAAGTCATTATATCTTCTTTCTATATCTTCATAAGGAATTGAATAAATTTTATTTCCATTTGAAAGACAAACAATATTTACATTAGTATAATAGACAGTTCCTCTCCAACAATTTAGAACTTTTTGTAAATTTATTGCTTCATTAAATATATTAATACAACTTTCTTCTTGATAAGCTGATAAAGAATAAAGTACACCTTTTGCTAAATCACAAAGAGTTTTTTTCATTTTGCTTGGAAAATATCCAAAAAAGTTTTTGATTTCATACTCAGAATAAATACTTGGGTTATCTAAAAGATTTTTAATTTTCTTTTTACTTAAACCAGAATAACTTTTTTTATAAATACTATCAATATCAAATTGACTATTAATCATTTTTCTTAAATATTCATCAATTTTATCTTCATCTCGATTTAAATAAATTTTAATTAAATTACTACTATCTAATACTTCCAAAAGGATTTTTGCTCTTTCTTTAATTGCTTCTAAATCATGATAACAATTTCCTTTATTTTCATACTCTGGATATATTATATTTCTATTGTGTTCAAAGCATCTTACTATTTGTTCAACATTATGAGGAAATTTAGAACTATCATAGATATTCAATTTATTAAATTCTCTTACAACATTACGAGCTTCACGCCAATCATAGTCTTCAGTAACTAACTCATTGGCTAAATTCTTATATCTTATAAGTTCTTCTGATGTTGTTGGTGTTTGTTTATGTCCAGTATAATGACATTCATAATTTCCTCCAAATAAATCTTTCCATGTATTTACACGTTTAATATGATCCATTAAACGGTAATATACACTAAAAACAATATAATTTGGTAAACTTATTTTATTTCTTTGACTAATATTCTTTCTAATCTCATTCCATTCTAGTAATGTTTCTGCTTCTATTGAAGAAGCAAACCAAAATTCTTTTTCTAATAATAACTTATCATACACTCCAGATATTAAATTAGCTAATAATTCTTCTATTTTTCTTTGATAGGTTTCTTCCTTTTCTTCTGGATGATCTAAAGATAAATAGCTCAATTTTTTATTTAAATCATGCTTTAGAGAATGAATTTTATATTCTTTTAATGAAGGTTCACTTAAAGTAGTTAATCCCTGTCTTTCAAAATCATATTTTAGAAATTTATGTAAATCTATCTTGGAAACAAGCACTTCTAATAAATGATCATAGTAACCTGATTTTATTCTTTTTAGAACTTCTTCTGCTTCGACTACAGTACAGTCAAAATATTTCATGTTACTATCTCCACCATTTATTTCATTTTCTAAATTTCTAATTAATTCTTTTTTTATATTTGTTTTACTCATATAATCCCCCTAAATATTTCGCATATTATATCATATATAGTAAAAAAATACAACAGGTTTTCTTTTATAAAATTATAAATAATTTAATAAAATCCTTTCATCTATAATCTAAAAATCATAAAGTTTTCTAATATTATTTAACTGCTTTAACTTTATAAATAAATGTCGTTTTAGTACTATTATTAGCAGAAAATCCTTGATAATTTTTAGACAACTTAATAAGTTTTTTAATTGTATTAGAATAATTATTTAATTTTTTAGAACTATTAGATAATTTATTTATTCCATTAGTATTTAATGTAGAAATTCCTAAAGATAAATTATCAGCCCCAGAAGAAAAATCTGATGTAGCCTGAGTAAGTATTTTAGATCCATTATATAATTTATCAACACCCATACTAACTTGCTCTAAACCATTATTTATCTCTTTAGAACCAGCCTCTAATTTTATTAAAGCTTTATTAAATTCAAAAATCATATTATTAACATTTTCATAAATCTCTTCTAAAGATTTTTTTAAAATATTTAAAGTACTATTATTAGTATTTAAAAGATTAATAAGATTTAGATTAGATTCATATGTTTTCTTACAAGTTAATAAATCTTTTATCATATCTTGATTTAAACCAATACTAGTAAAATAATTAATAAAATCATTGTCATTATTAAAATTATTTAAATTATAATTATCATAATTAGCTTTTAAACTATTATTTGTTTTTTCTAAAACTTTAATCGTATTACTATTAGCATTAATAAGATTATCTATATTTGCAAGAGAACCATTAATATTTTTATTTTCTAACATTAATTTAATATTTTCTAAAGAATTAATTGTTTCCTGTAAACCTTCATTTAAATTATTAGAACCTACTTTCAACTTCTTTATAGCTTGTAATAAACTGTTTAAATTATTAGTTATTTCACTAGAGCCATTATTTAGTTTTAAAGATGCATCATTTAAAGATTTTGCTCCATCTTCTATTTTATTCATATTTTCTTGTATTAAAGAAATAGATGAATCTAAATTATTTATTTTATTAAGGTTTTCAATATCAATTTTTTCAAGTATCTTAGGAGTTGCAACAAAATAAAGATTATTTAAAGCAAAAGATTTTGTTTTATAAGTAATAATAACTTCATTTAAACTTTCTAACTCTTTTAATTTTAAATCATCATATAAACCAGGAGCTGCTACCGCTAAAGCTATACTTCTAGTACCAGTCTCTTCAATTTCTCCATTAGTTATAGAAATATTACTATTCTTAACACTATCTAAAATTAAACCAGTTGAAACTACAAATGGAGTATGTAATGAATAAGCTTCATTAAAACAATTATTTTCAAAACTAATTTTTATTTTAACTTCTCCATCCCTACCAATCATTTTTTTAGGAGACATTTTTATATCATTTAAATAATAATTTATATCAATTGTAATAGGTAATTCTTCTTTAGTCTTACCTTGATAAAAAATATCTTCTCCTAAAGAATTCCAAATTATTTTATCACCATTTTTTTTATATTTTTCTCCCCCATTTAAATTAGTTATTTTAGATAAAAAAGCATAATCTTCTATATTTCCTTTATCTAATTTAGATAAATGAGAATTTACTAAAGTATTTTCAACACTCCCATTATAATTTAAATTAGAAAATACTGTTTCATTTTTATTATAAGCATAAATACTTATCGGTTGCATTAAAAATGTAGTAAGAACTAACCCACTTATTATTTTTTTATTAATTTTCATAATTCTTTCTTCCTTCCTTTTTAATTATAAATTTATCAAATGCCATTAACATTGCTGGTAAAATTAAAATTACTACTAGCATACTAATTATAGAACCACGAGATAATAACTCACAAATTGAACCAATCATATCAATTTTAGTGTATAAAAACACTCCAACTGTTGCTGCAAAAAAACATAAAGCCGATGTAATTACTGATGGAACTGTTGAATATAGTGTTTTTCTCATAGCTTCTTTTTTATCTTCTATTTTTCTTCTTTCTTCTAAATATTTAGTAGACATTAATATCGCATAATCAATTGTTGCTCCTAACTGAATTGTTCCAACTATAATTGATGCTATAAAAGGTAAAGTTGTATTTGTATAGTAAGCTACTGACATATTAACAAAAATTGCAAATTCTATTACTAAAACTAATATAGTAGGTAAACTAATTGATTTTAAAACAAAAATCATAATTATAAATATTACAAAAATCGAAGTATAATTAACTGCTTTAAAATCATGATCCGCAATCGTAACTAAATCATTCATTAAAGCTCCCTCTCCTGCAACTATTCCATTTTTATCATATTTTTTAACAACTTTATTTATATTTTTAATTTGTTTATTTAAATTAATACTAGCAACTTCATAAGTAGAATTAATAAGTACTAATTGATATTTAGAATTATCTATTAAATTAGTTAATTCATCAGGTAAGAGATTTTTAGTAACATCATCCATCAAAATATTAGGAGCAAGAACTAAGTCTATTCCTTTTATATTTTTTAAGGCATTAGTTAATTTGTCTACTTCCAAATTATTAATATTTTTATCAAGAATTACTATTTGAGGTGAAATAATATTATATTTTTTTGCTAAGTCACTATTAGCTATTCTAAAAGGTAACGTATCAGGTAACGTCTCATCTAATTTATAATAAATCTCATAATTTTTATTACCAATCCATGCAGGAATTAATAAAATAACAAAGATAATTAAAATTAAAACATTATATTTAATTGATAATTTCTGCAATAACTTAAATTTTGGAAAAAAGTTTTTATGTTTAGTTTTACAAATTAATTTATCAAAAACTATTAATAATGCTGGAAACAAAGTTAATACACAAATTAACCCAAAAAAAACTCCTTTAGCCATAACAATACCACTATCTATTCCTAAAGTTAAATCCATTGTACAAAGTGCTAAAAATCCTGCAAACGTTGTTAAAGATGAACCTATAACTGATGTAAATGTTTCTCTAATAGCAACTTCCATAGCTTTTATATTATTTTCACAAATAGCTTTATTAGCTTCATATTTATGATATAAAAATATCGAAAAATCAGTAGTTACTCCAAGTTGTAAAATAGCTGTTATAGCTTTAGTAATATAACTAATTTGTCCTAAAAATATATTAGTACCCATATTATATAAAATACTAACTCCAATATTACTAAGTAATAAAATAGGCACTAAATACGAATCAGTCGCAAAAGTTAAAATAATTAAACATAGTATTACCGCAATCCCAATATAAGCAATCATTTCACTATTAGATAAATTCCTAGTATCAATAAGCATTGCAGTCATACTACTTACCCTATTCGCATCAGTTACAATACTTCTTAACTCTTCAACTGCCCCTATAGTAGCATCTTCTGATATAGAATCCTTAAAAGTAACCATAATAACCGTTTCATCCCCATGATAAACCTTATCAAGAATATCATCAGGTAACATAGACTTAGGAATAGTAGTATCCAAAACATCAAGAATACTAAAAACTTGATTAACAGAAGATATTTTTTTAATCTCCTTTTCAAGATTCAAAATAGCTCTATTATTCTTAGTTTCAGTCATAATAAATGCGTAAGAACCAATCCCAAACTCATCTGTTAGAATTTCTTCTCCTTTTAAAGTTTCAATCTCTTCTGGTAAATAAACTAAAATATCATAATTAATTTTAGTTTTCATAAATCCAATTGTTGCTGGAAATAGTAAAACAAAACATATAATTAAAATTAATAAACTATTATTCGCAACAAACTTAGAAAATTTTTTCATCTAACTCCTCCTTGCACAAACTATTTTATTCATAAAGAAAATAAAAATCATTTACAAAATCTTAAGAATGTATTTTATCCAACAATATTATCTATTTTGTATGATAATTAAAATACATTTGTAGGTTATCTTTACAAAAGTAGTTTTTTAATTATAATGGTATAAAGAGGTGTTTTATGAAAAAGAAACAAGATTTAAGAATAGTAAAAACTAAAAAGAATCTTTATGAAGGATTATTAAAACTAATGAAAAATACTAGTTTCGAAGATATTAAAGTATCAGATATATGTAATATTTCTTTAGTTAATCGTTCCACTTTTTATGATCATTTTAGTGATAAATATGAATTACTTATATCATTAATTAATAATTTAGAAGAAGAACTATCTATTAATCTTTCTAAAAACAAAGAAACTACATCTGCAAAAGATTATTACTTATCAATTATAACTATCTTATTTAATCACATAAGTGATAACTTAGATATATATACATCAATTATAAAAACAAATAATAATGGTATTGCAGCAGATATGCTTCGTGAAGCAATATTAAAAGACGTCAAAAAAACATTAGATAGTACTAATCTAAAAAAAACAAACATCCCAACAGATATAATATCTATTTTTTATGTAAGTGCCGTTATAAACGTTTGTATAGAATATATTAAAGAACCAAATAAATATACAATGAAAGATATTCTAATATACTTAGATAAACTACTACCAAATGATATTTACTAAGACAAAAAAACTACACAAATCTGTGTAGTTTTAATAAATATAAATTTCTAACTATCCATATCGATTACATATGGAGTATCACTACTTCCGTCACCACTCATATACTCAATGCCCGTGCGAAGTGAAACTGCTGGACGAACATCAATAATACTACTCACACTATTATAAATATTAAAGTTCCAATTACCAGACGAAAGCACATTATAACCAGCAGCACCACTTTTAGAAAAAATAAGAGGAGAAAGGCTCCAATAACTATTCCCAGAGGCAAGTGGTGACTTACCATTATAAGCTAAGCTTTGTTCTTGTCTCATTATTAATCCTACTGGGTATCTTAATGCTCCATTTCCATTCTCTTTATTTACGCTAAATCTATCATTCCTAT
>CAJUTW010000045.1 GCA_910589335.1 uncultured Bacilli bacterium
GTGGTTTTTTGATGGCTTATCGTAAGATAAGCCACATCCTAAAGGTAAAATTAAATAAATGACAAAATATTGATTGTCATTTATTTTTTTTAATATGCACCCAAAGAGGGGATAAAATGACAAATTTAAAAGAAATTTAAAAAAAAACATAAGAAATGTAGAAAAATGAACCATTTATATATGAGAAAAAAATAATATATTTACTCCTTGTACATTTAAAGATTTTATAGAAAATCTAATTTATTTACAGACTCAATATATGTATTAGGTATCTATAATTCTTTTATTTTAAAACTTATTGATACTATATATAGAATTCAAGATTTAAGAATTAAAGACAATCCACTACCAGAGAATTTATTATTATATATTGAAAATAAATTTAATTATTACTTAGAAGAATTATGCAATGAATTTCTAAATACTCATTTTATCAATTTAGCATTTTATAATATTCCTTGTGGAAAACTTGATTTTCTCCCTTCTAGAGAAGGAAATATTTTAATTGGTAAAATAATTACAAAAAAATTAGATAAAATATACTTAAAACAAAAAAAATATATATAAAAATCAGAAAATTCTTAAAAAGAAAAATCTGATTTTTTTTAATCATACTTTTTTTTAAAATATCTAAACAAATGATAAAATCCCGTAAATAGAATCCATAATACTAATATAAAATTACTTATTTGCACTAAAGATAATATAGTTTCATTTTGATATAATTTACTAATATCTACTAAATCTACTGAATCATATGCAGCTAGTGCTATAAAAGACATAAAGAAAAAATATAAAATACTAAAAAATAAATAATTAATTATTTTTTTAAATACTGTCATTTGTTTATTAAACAAAGTATAAAGAATTAATCCAGTAACAAATATTATTATAAAAAAATAAACAATTGTTGAAGGAAAATAAATATAATTCATAATTGCTTTTACAAAAGAATCTACACAAGTTTTTACATAATTACTATAACTAATTAATATTCCTATAACAAAACCAATATATATCCCTATTGCAATCATTTGTACTAAATGATTATTTCTTTTTAAATTTATTATTAATATTAAAAATAAAAGAAGGCTTAATATGAACATCTCTATTGAAAGAAATGATGAAAATATATATTTAAATATAGTTTCAAATTTTCCGAATAAAGATAAATTCATTATATCACCTTCTTATCACACTAATTCTGCTATATAAACTGTTTGTGTATAATCATTATTTTTTGTACAAGTAATCATTGTTAACGAAGTCTTATTATAATTTCTTTGAATTTTAACAATTCCATTTTTAGGAACTTCATAAATATTAACTATTTGATACTGATATTTATTACCATTATAAGTAACATAAGCATAATCTCCAATATTAAGTCTATATAAATAAGCAAAATATGAAATATATGCATCTCCAGAATGAGCCATTAATATAAGATTTCCATTAACTACATCAGGTAAAGTAGAACCTCCTACCATAGTTACATTATACTGTATATTATTATACCTTGAACCGATATTATAAAAACCCCTCTTTAATCCAATCTTCGGTATTTCTAAAACACCTAAATATTTACTATAATCTATTGTTACTTGTTCTTTAACTTCTTCTGTTTTATTATCACTAACATTATCAGCAATTGGAGTATCTTTTATTTCATTTGTAATTTTTTCATCTTTAACATCAACATCCATCATAGCAATTTTCATATCTGTATAAATTTGATCTTTCATTTTTAATAAATAATTCCAAGATAAAGAAATAACTCCTATAAAAACAAGTAAAGAGCCAATTAACAAAGTATGGCTCTTTTTAAATTTATTGTTTAACTTCAACCGGCTTAGCATTTGCATATATTATACCTACACCACACAATAATACTACAAGACCAATAAAGTAAATTGTTTGAGCTGAATTCATACCTGTATCAGGAGCTCCAACTATTTCAATAGATAATCCACCACCAACATCAACTGTACCACCTTTAACTGTTACAACTTTTTGTAAATTACCAGAAGAATAAATATTTCCAATTAAAGATTTAAAATGACCTGTGATATTAATTGATAAATTTTGTACATTTTCAGATACTTTATCAACTGGAATTCTTACATAAAACTTTTGTCCAGCTGCTACATTTTTTAAATCAAGATTATTACCATTTTCATCTACTGCAAAAGCTCCATCAACTCCAGATAAATTAATATCATAACTTTCAAAATCACTTGAAGGATCACCTATAACAGAAATTGCAGTTGTTTGATAAAACTTACCATCACTAGTTTTAACAATATCCCCATCATCTTTAGTAACAGTAATTTGTTTTAATGATTTTACACCTTTTGCTTGATCAATAAGAGGTCTAATATATTTATCAAAAATACTATAACCAAAATTTACTGAAAATTCTTCAGAATCATTAATACCTACTCCGTCCAATTCAAAAATTGAAGCATTTCTAATTCCTTCATAAGAACCATATTCATTTTTAAAATTATGAAGAGGATCTCCTGGATAAGACTCATTTAAATATACCCATACTGCAACTTGAATTGACCATAATTCTACATATTTTCTAGCTGTATCTGTAAAATTTGAAAGATTATCAGGTAAAATATGTTTATTATTAATAATACTATTATTTAATAAATATAATAAACCATAATCAGTAATCTCTTCACTTTTTTTATAATTTGATCCATCTATTACAGAATTTGATTGTTCTATACAAATTAATGGAATATTTGAATCATTATTAGCAATAAAAACAGGGATTCTAAAATTCGATGTATTATCAGCATTTTTACCTCTAACATAAACTACTTGATCTTTTTTATACATATTAAAAGTAAACTCATCACTCTCAATTGGTACTGCATAACTTATCTGATTAAATCCTGCAGCTACTAATGAAAAAACTGCAAAAAAAGCTACTGCAAAAGATAAAACAACTGAATAATTAAAAACTCCTTTTTTATTATTTCTACTCTCTTCCATATAAATTTTTTCCATAAATTCACCTTACCTTCTTATAGATATTATACCATAATTTATTTAAATTCAAACATTATTTTTAATTAATCTTAAAAATACTATCAAAATCAAATTCTATTTCTTTTTTATTATAATAAATAGTAGCTAAAACTTCACCTTTTTTTACACTATCTCCTAATAATTTATTTAATTTAATTCCTACACTATAATCAATTTTATCATTTTTATTAATTTTACCAGCACCAAGTGCTAAAGCTAACTTTCCAAGTTCTAAAGCATTAATCTTTTTTATCTTACCACTTACAGGAGACTTTATTTTAAAAGTATTATCACTAACTTTAATTTTAGCAATATCTCCTCCTTGCATACCAACCATTTCTAAGAATTTTTTATAAGCAGAACCACTTTTTATACTTTCTAAAACTAAATTATGGGCTGCTCCTTTACTAATCTCTTTCCCCATACTTACCATATCTGTAGCAAGATCATAGCACAATTCAACAAAACTATTATCTTTTTCTCGTCCTTTTAAAACATTAATAGCCTCAAGCACTTCTAAACTATTTCCAATTGTTTTTCCTAAAGGAGTATTCATATCACTAATAACTGTTCTAACTTCTTTATGATAAACCTCTCCTATTTTAATCATTAATTCACTTAACTTTTTAGCATCTTCCTTTTTTTGTAAAAGAGCTCCATTACCAACCTTAATATCAATTAATATTTTGTCAGCTCCACTTGCAATTTTTTTACTCATAACACTAGATGCAATTAATGGAATAGAAGATACAGTTCCTGTTACATCTCTTAATGCATAAATCACCTTATCCATTGGAACTAAATCTGCTGTTTGGCCAGTAACTACAAGATTAATTTTTTTAACTTGTTCAATAATTTCTTCATCACTTAAATCAACTCTAAAACCTGTTATACTTTCAAGCTTATCAATTGTTCCACCTGTATAACCTAAACCTCTACCACTCATTTTTACAACAGGAACTCCTAAAGAAGCTACAATAGGAGCAATTACTAAAGTAGTTTTATCACCTATTCCTCCTGTTGAATGTTTATCAACTTTAATACCTAAAATATCACTAAAATCTAAAGTATCTCCACTATCTATAAAGATTTTAGTAAGAGAAAATATCTCTTCATCACTCATTCCATTTATACATATAGCCATAAGTAAACTAGACATTTGATAATCAGCAATTTCTCCATTTAAATACCCATTAAAAAAATAATCTAATTCACTATAACTTAATTCATATCCTAATCTTTTCTTATTAATAATTTCTAAAATCATAAAATCTCCTTTCTAAAAACATTAGTCTCTCTAACAGAAAAACCTAAACTTTCATATAACTTATGAGCAGCAACTCTACTATCATTAGAAGTAAGTTCTAAATATTTAATGTTATTTTTTAAACATATTGAAAAAACTTCCATAAACATTTTTTTAGCAACACCTAATCTTCTAAAACTTTTTTTAACACATACATAATTTACATAAAAATAATTTTCACCTGTAATCATATCAATATTTTTATTAAGATTTAAATATCCAATAACTTCATCATTAAAAACTACTAAAAGTTCTATATTATCACTAATATTTTTATATACTTTTTTTAAATTAAAAGCTTCTTTTAATAATACGTTTAAAGAATCAAGATACTTATCTTCATAATATATAATTTTCATACTACCCCTACCTTATTATCATTATAACAAAATTTAAAAAAAAATAAAACAACTGAATTAATCAGTTGCTTTAGATTTTTCTTCTTTAGTATGGCTTGATAAGAATGTTACTTTTTCTGCTATAATTTCCATAGTATTTTCATTTATTCCATTTTTTTCTATAATACGTGATTGAACTCTTCCCTTTACTCCAACAATATCTCCTTTACTACAATATCCACTTGTATTCTCTGCAATAGCATCAAACGCTACACAATCAATAAAATCAGTATCATAATTACCTTCACTATTTTTAAAACTACGTGGAACAGCTAAATTAATAGTAGAAACTTTAATGCCCTTTTCAGACTTATTTACAACAACATCACGAGTAAGTCTTCCAACAAGTATAACCTGATTAAGCATAGATCACCTCCTTTCGAGGCCTATATTAATCTAAATAAAAAAGATATGCAAATGACCATTTTATTAAAAGTAAAGAATAATTTACACAAAAAAAAGAAATTCACTAACTGAATTTCACCTTTTCAAATATCCTTTCATTAGAACTTACTAATATACTACAAATTTCTTTTTATTAGTTGATTTAATTCAACTGCATATTCCATTGGAAGTTCTTCTCTAAATTTTTCAATAAATCCTAAAATAATAAGATCCATTGCTCTCTCTTTTGAAATACCTCTACTCATCATGTAAAATAAATTTTCATCACTTATTTTTGAAACAGTTGCTTCATGTTCAATACTACTATTTAAGTTAAAACAAGAATTAACTGGAATAGTATCACTTTTAGAAACTTCATCTAATATCAAAGTATCACATTTAACAGAAGATATACTATTATTTGCATCACTATTTATTAATACTTTTCCCCTGTAAGTTGCATTTCCACCACTTCTTGCTATACTTTTAGAAATGATATTACTTTTTGTATTTTTTCCTAAATGAATCATTCTAGCACCAGTATCTTGTTCTTGATTTTTTGAAGCAACACTAATTGTTATACAAGTACCATTTGAATTATCTCCTTTTAAAACACAACAAGGATATTTCATAGTAACTTTACTTCCTATATTACCATCTATCCACTCCATTGTTCCAAAATCATCTACCATTGCTCTTTTGGTAACTAAATTATAAACATTATTTGCCCAGTTTTGTACAGTAGAATAACGACATTTACTATTTTTTCCTACATATATTTCAACAACTGCTGCATGAAGTGAAGATTCACTATAAGTTGGAGCTGTACATCCTTCTATATAATGCAATTCACTATTATCATCAACAATTATTAAAGTTCTTTCAAATTGTCCCATATTACGACTATTTATTCTAAAATAACTTTGAAGTGGTCTATCTAATTTCGTATTAGGTGGCACATAAATAAAACTTCCTCCACTAAATACTGCTCCATTTAAAGCTGCAAATTTATTCTCGTTATTATTTACAATTTTTCCAAAATATTTTTTAACTAATTCAGGATACTCCTTCATCGCAACTTCAATAGAAGTAAAAACTACTTTTTTTTCTTCCAATTCTTTCAACATACTATGATATATTACTTCACTCTCATACTGAACTCCCATACCACCCATATGTTGTTCACTCTCTAAAACACCTAAAGAATCAAGTTCATTAACAACAGGTTTTAAAACACTGTTCCAATCACTTTCTATTTTTTCATCCTCTTCATTAGCTTTATAATATATTACTTTTGAAAAATCTATATTTGCATCAGGTCCAAAAGAAGGCATTTCAAGTTTCATAAACTTTTGATAACTATCTAAACGATACTTTAATATCCACTCTTCTTCTTTTTTTTTCTTCGAAATAGCTTTAATCTTTTCTTGATCTATTCCAACAATTTCCATCTAAATCACCTTACTTTGTGAAAGTTTTAATATCTCTCTCTTCAAAAAATTCTCGAACTTTTTCTCCTTGTTTAAAATCACTATATAAAATTTTTGCCATTTTTATAGGATGTCTCTTCATTCTCTCTAGTACTAAATCTTCTCGATCTTTAAAATAATATTTACTATTTATAATATATTCCTCTAATTCTTTAGCACTCATAAAATCTTTTTCAAGATAAACACTTAAATCATCTTTAAGTAGAACATAACAAGGTCCACTTTTCAAATTTTCCTCTCCTTGAACTACTTTTAATTTACTTCCAAAATCTTCTCCAAACTTAGTTGAATTAGAATAAGGTAATCTTTTAAAAATAGGAATTTCATCTAACATTTCTGTTATATCATAAATATTTAAATACTTAGGATTTTTCCCTTCTTCTAACACTACATAAGCTAAATTTTCACTAACTTCTACTCCATTATTTTCTAAACTAAAATTTTTTAAAACACCAATTCTTAATTTTTTTAAATTAAGAATATCATTTTCATCATAAAATTTCATTTTCCTAACTCCCCTAACATTTTACTTACTGCAACACTAGGAAGAAGTGCACAATTCTTTCTATTTGGTTGCTTACATATTGTATCATAAACATTTAACTCTTCAAGAATTTCTTTATTATATTCCTCTTCATTTATCATTTTTTGATAATTAGAAAGAATTTCTTTTACATCTTCAAGCTTCTTACCAATTAAACTTCTTATCATTATAGAAGTAGCAGATGTACTAATAGCACAAGCTTCACCATCAAACCTAATATCTTTAACTATTCCATCTTCTATCTTCATCATAAAGTCTAAATTATCAATGCAACTTTCACTACTAGTATTAACCTTTAAATAACTATCATCACTTATTAACCCTCTATTCATTGGTTCTTGATAGTTATCAAGAATAATTTCTCTTCTTAAATTTTCATCCATAACAACACCTACAAAACTACTTTAAATATATCTTTACTATTTCTTAAAGCTTCAACAAGTTTATCAATATCTTCATAATTATTATAAAAATACATACTAACCCTTACTGTGTTTTTTATTTTAATTTCATCTTTTAACATTTTAGCACAATGATTACCTGCTCTAACTGCAATCTTATAATGATTTAAATAAACTGAAGTATCTTGTGCAAAAACTCCATCTATATTTAAAGCTATTATTCCACTATCACTATTTTTATTATAAATAATTAAATTAGGAATATCTTTAACCGCATCAAGAAAATAATTTTTCAATAAAATTTCATATTCATGAATTTTATCCATTCCAATTCCCATCAAATATTTTATTGTTGCACCTAAACCTATAACTTCAGCAATAGCTGTAGTACCAGCTTCAAATTTTGTTGGGACAGTTTTTAACTCATAAGAATTATCCTCTTCAAAATAGCTGTTCATTCCCCCACCAAAAATAATTGGTTCCATCTCTTCTAACAATTCACGCTTACCAACTAAAACTCCAACACCAGTTGGTCCACACATTTTATGTCCTGAAAAACTTAAAAAATCTATATTACTATTTTTAAAATCCATTTTTATATGTGGAATACTTTGTGCACCATCAACATTAAATAAAATTTTATTTTTATGACAAAATTCTCCAATTGATTTTATATCACGCACATCTCCAACAACATTACTTATATGAGCAAGCGATATTACCTTAGTTTTTTCTGTAACAGATTTAACAATATTATCAAAAGTAAGTTCATAATCATCATCTAAGGGAACATATTTTACAACAATACCAATTTCTTCAGAAAGCTTAATCCAAGGTAAAACATTACTAGCATGTTCTGCTTTATTAAGTAACACCTCATCCCCTTTTTTTAAATGCTTTTTCATATAACCAAAAACAACCATATTTAAAGACATTGTTGTTCCACTAGTAAAAATACAAGTTGTTGGATCACAATTTATAAATTCTCCTACAATATTACGAACATTATCATATAATTCATTCGTTTTAATAGCAGCATCATAATCTCCTCTATGAATATTAGATGTATGTTCTAAATAATATTTATTCATAGCATCAACTACAGATTTTGGTTTTAAAGTTGTTGCTCCATTATCAAAATAAATAACTCCAGACTCCAACATAGGAAAATCTTCACGATTCAAAATTATCACCTCCTAAATTTTTTCTATTTCTAAAACAAATTCATTTATCTTATCTAATTCTAAACTATCACTATTAATTAAAAATCCATTTAAAAGTATCTTATTAGCAACACTTCTACTTATTCCCCTACTCATTAGATAAAATATTTCTTCTTCTCTAAATTTACCAATATATGCTGAATGATTACTATCTACATCATAATTATCAATTAATAAAATAGGAAGTATAGTACTTTTTCCATTATCCATATTTATAATTTGATTATCTTGCATACACCTACATTTACTAAATTCTTTTAAAACTACTCCATAAACATTATAAGTAAGTTTATTACACTTAACATTAACACCATGATTAAAAACTTCACTATGACTATTATTACTTAAATGATTTATTTTAATATTAAATACATTATCATCATAATTAATATTATTATAATAATAGTATAAAGAAACATTATCCTCTACTAAGTTAACCTCAACTCTACTACTACTATTAATAGAAAAATGATAAATAATAGTATCTTCACATATATTATATTTATATTCAGTACTTTCGTTATTGTCTAATACATATATTATTTTACTCATCATTATCATTTCCAATCATTGAGTCTATATTAGTATATCCATTTTTTTCTATTTCAAGTGCTAAATCAATTCCACCAGTTTTTTTAATATTTCCATCTTTAAGAATATGAACAAAGTCTGGCTTCAAATATTCTAATATTCTTGGATAATGTGTAATTATAAGAAGAGAAGCTTCTTTATTTTCAATTAAATAATTATTTATATTTTCACAAACTAATTTTAAACTATCAACATCAAGTCCTGAATCTAATTCATCTAAAATTATATATTTGGGTTTTAAAAATTTCATTTGTAAAATCTCATTTTTTTTCTTTTCTCCACCACTAAATCCCATATTTAATGAACGATGTAACATATTAGAATCAAGTCCTACATCCTTCATAGAATTTTCCATATCTTTAATAAAAGTATATAAATTAACTTTCTCTCCTGTAATAGAACCACGAGCTGTTCTTAAAAATTCACTATTACTTACACCCTCGATAACAGTAGGATCTTGCATACAAAGAAATAATCCACGTCTAGCACGTTCATCAACTTCCAAGTCTTTTATACTTTCTCCATCAAGCAAAATATCCCCAGTATTAACTTCATATTTATAATGCCCCATTATAACTTTAGATAAAGTACTCTTTCCAGTACCATTAGGTCCCATAATAACATGAACTTCACCTGAATTAATTTTTAAAGATAAATCATTTAATATATCAACATTACTATCTTTAATAGAACAACTAATATTTTTTATTTCTAACATAAGGACCATCTCCATCTATAAAATCATTATTAGTTTACCACAAAATTACCAATAATACAAAAAGAATCAACTATTTCTAGTCAATTCATTTTAACTATCCATATCGATTATGTACGGAGTATCACTACTCCCGTCACCACTCATATACTCAATGCCCGTGCGGAGTGAAACTGCCGGACGGACGCCAGTAGAGTAGCTCACGTAGTGGTTGCTGCTACCAAGCGTGTAAACGCCATAGCCGATAGCGTTGCTGGTGTTGAAGTTGTTAGGGGAAAGGCCCCAAGGAGACTAGCGCCCTCTTTAATGGTATAATCCTAAATTAAACTTCATTGAAGTTTAATCCATAATTATTTAGTTATCACACGAAAGGGTTTTCGTGTGATACTTCAAGAGCCAAGAGTGGCATTGTTTTAACTATCCATATCGATTACATATGGAGTATCAACACTCCCATCACCACTCATATACTCAATGCCCGTGCGGAGTGAAACTGCCGGACGGACGCCGAAAGAGCGGCTCACGTAGTAGTAGCTGCTGCCACCATACGTGCCCACGAAATAGCCGCGAGCGTTGAAGTAGTTGAAGTAGTTAGGGGAAAGGCCCCAATAACTATTCCCAGAAACAAGTGGGGATCCACCACCATATGATGATAAGCCTTGTTCTTGTCTTGTTATTAATCCTACTGGGTATCTTAATGCTCCATTTCCATTCTCTTTATTTACGCTAAATCTATCATTTCTATTTTGACATGTTAAATTACTTGAATTTCCATTTGATTTAAAATTTAAATATTTATCTGTACTTCCTCCATTTGGATTCCATCCATTTGTACTTTGATTACTCATACTCCTATCATTACACCATACTGTATCTTCTAAGTAATCTGTGTATTGTATCATGTTATTTGAATACCAATAGTCTATCGCAGTTTTTATTGTAGAGTCATTTGTATTGACATCATCGTTAAACAACATTTCATTTAATGCATCTTCTACACTCTTTCCATTATTTAGTTTTACATAATATAGTTTTCCTGAAATTATATAATAAATATAATTTAATTCATTACACACTCCACTACTATTAAAACATGTATAATGATTATTATTTAGTACTTCTGATTGAGATAAATCTTTTACATCAATTGTATC
>CAJUTW010000046.1 GCA_910589335.1 uncultured Bacilli bacterium
ATCAAACTGATTTGGTTTTAAAACATTCTCAAAAAAAACCATTCCTAAAACTAAAATAAATGTAAAAATAATTTCAACTATTCTGCTTTTTCTCTTTTTCATTTAAAAACTCTCCATTCTAATTTAGAATATCATATTTAGAAAAAAATTCCTATTCAATTTTACGATTAAAAAGAAAAAATATGTTAATTATTTAACATATTACACTTAATTCTAAAATATATATTAAAACTATTTTCTCTCTTTTAATCGCAATTTAGGAATTTTTATTTTCCCATCTAAAAATTGTTTAATTTCTTCTTTAGTAATATTATTAATACTTTTAAAAATAATAATCACAAAATCCATTAACATTTTTTTGCTATTTTCATTTAAATCCTTTGATTCATATATTAAATCTAGTATTTTTGTTTTTTTACTTTTAAAATCTAATAAACTAACAACATTAGCATTACCACATATTTTTTCCAAATTATCAATAAAATCTATTTTTTCATCCTTTGTATATTTCACCGTCCAATTATCAATTTCTTTTTTTAAAGCTTTTGATGATGAACTTAATTTTGATTTTACAAATTGATCATCTTTAATTACCCAATAATAAATATTATGACAAAAAGCTGTTTTATTATTTGATTTAACTACAACTGTATTAATATTATCTAATAATAAACCAACTACAGAATAATCAGGAATTATCTGAACATACCTATTCTCTATTCTTTTAAATTTCAATGAATTTAAATTTTCTTTTAAAAGTCCAGGTCCATCAAAATTATATACTTTTTTAATTCTATTTCTAACAAAATAGTTCGCTCCCATAGCAGCAGCTAAAGCAAGATTTCCCCCTTTAGAATGTCCACCAATTATTAATTTTTTATTTGAAAAAGTAAAATTTTTATTTATATAATCTATAGCTTTCAAATGCGATTTAGTAGGAAATTCATAACTAAGATGAAAGTTCTCACTCCATCCACTTAATAAATCATCTGTTCCTTCAAATGAAATAAAAATTTCACCCTTTTTATATTCGATAGCTATAACTCCAAATTGTATTTCTTTAGTTCCTTCATATTTATAATTTGAAACTACACAATCCTTATAACGCTTTGTATCTTTAATATATTTTAAAATATTATTTCCATCTCTAACAGCAATAACATTAATTTCTTTTTTAGAATGTATTCCAAAGTGTTTTCTACCAATTTCATTGATTGTCATTTTAGGAATATCAAATATATTGTTAAAATCAGCATACGACAAAAAAGAAAAAATTGCACTATCAATTTCATTTAATTCTATCTCATCAAAAGAATAAACACCATATTCATCTATATAGTCATATATATTCACAATAAATTCACTCCTTAAAACGTTTTATTTAGCATTAATTTAATTGATTTGAAATCCATTCATAATATTTATTTCTACTAAAAATAGACAATTTATATTTATCACCATTCTTCATTGTAATTAAAATACCAAAAGGAAAAAAAGGTGGTGTTAAACATTTCTTTATTGTAGATATATTTTTAATCTCAATTTCCCAACTTACACTTTCTGTACCAATCAAACCAGTTGCTAAAAAAGCAATACGCTTATCAGTAAAGTAATATTTTCCAGAAACTTGTCTATTTATACTAAATTTAGGCATTTTCCAACAATCTCCAGCTATTTTACTTGCAAACATTTTTTCATTTTCATTTAATTCAAATACTTTTTTACTCATATTATCCCTCCATTTTTATAAAATAACATATATTTTTAATTACTTCAATATCATTTACAAATTTTAGTAATACAAAAAATATATACAACATTCTACTAAAAAAATCAACATTTATAAAATGTCGATTCATTTATTATAAACTATTTATTATTTTTCTTTTTTCTAAGTTCTTTTTTATTTTTACTCCACCAAGTTCCAGCTAATGAACAACTTCCCCCTAAGTAAATAAAACAAATCATTATTATCCAAAATTCCATATTTTCTCTCCTTTTAAATTTTATTCATAATAAATATCACTAATAAACTTGTAATAAGTGAAAAAACACCAGCAAAAAATGCATACAAAATTTTCTGATACATTCTTTTACCTTTTTCTTGCTGTAATTCTTCATAACTCAACTGTTTTCCATCAATAAATGCCAAAATTTCTTTATAAGTTTGAATATCATTATCCTTTTTAAATCTTTCAATAAAATAAGCAGTTACAAAGGTTATTATAAAAAATAATATCCAAATTATTATTCCAATAAAACCATAAATTTCACTTAACGGATAAGCACTTATTGCTAAAAATAACAATTCAGCAAAAAAAATAAAACTCAGTACATTAAATTTCTTAATTTTATCATCGTCAACCATTTTTCTCATCTCTACTATATCTCCTTTTATAAAATCATCTAAAGATACATTAAAGATATTACTTAACATAACTAAACTTTTTATATCAGGATAGCTTTTATTTGTTTCCCAATTAGAAATTGTTTGTCTAGAAACAAATATTTTCAAAGCAAGTTCATCTTGAGAGATATTTTGTCGCTCTCTAAATTTTTTTATTCTTGTTCCAACATCCATTACTGCACCTCCAATAACATTTTAAAAAAACAAAAGATTTTTGTCTGTCAAAAATCTTTTACATTAATATTTTTTGATAAAACTTATTTTTTTCTAATAAACAATTACTGTATTAAACTTTAAAAGATTTAATTAATTCTTTATATTTTAAAAATTCTAAATTATTTTTATCAACTTGTAAAACAAATAATATTTTTCCATACAATTTTTCTATATATTTTAAAGGAGTAATCTCTTTTCTAATTTCTTTACGATAATTCAAACAAACTTGTGCTTTTTTATTAACAACTACCCCTGTAACTCTTTGACTAAAACTACCTTTAACAACATAAATTTAATATTATTAATTAGTAATCGAATAAATTGTTTTTATATACTTATTTTTATATTTATATCTTAATAAATTATAGTTACTTAACAACTCATTAAAGTAGGAAAAATCCAATCGCTACTGCATTCATATTATATCATAATATTAACTTTACAGATTATTTTTAGTAAATTTATATATTTTTCTAATAATTAATATTATTATAAATCCTTATATTTTCACATTAAAAAGTAATAAATTAGCAATTATCTAATACACTTTAATTCTACTAATATTTACTTTTTCTATAAACTAATATTGAATCATTTATTGTACTATCGCTAAATTTTATTCCATCAACACCTATAAATGAAATCAATTGTGGATTATATTCTTGTAATATTTCAAAAGTTTTTTCTAAATTATATATTGGACTCCAATCCTGCTGATATGGAGTATCTCTAACAGTTTTATATAAGTAACTAATAAGAAGCAACCCATTATCATTTAATTTTTTTGACATATTATCTATCATTATTTTTAAAAAATGTCTTGAAATATGTGTTCCAATATTTGACAACCATATTGAATCAAACTGTTTATCTATACTAGTTTTAAATACATCATCAGTAATAAATTCAAATTTTGTCTTTTTTATTTTTGTTTTTGTAATGTCATATAATATATCACTTTGTAAATAAGGATTACATCCTATTATCACATCTGTTTTATTTTCATCAAATTCAAATAATTCTTTTCGTATATCCAATCCTTTAAAATTTGAAAATAATTCATCCCAAAATAAATATGATTCATAATCTAGTAATCTTAAAGTCGATTTAATTTTTTTATAAATATTATTATCGAAAGCTGAATTATTATCTTTAAACGTTTTATACTTATAACTTAAAAAGTTTAAAAATTGATTTTTATTTAATTCAAGCAAACAACTTATTTTTAAATAAATATAAAATTTTGCATATGGACATATATCTAAATTAACTATATCTCTAGAGTCAAATAAACTTCCATTAATAATTTGATCACCACTAGATCCAACAGTTAATAATGTTTTATTAGATAAATCAAAATTATTTATATAACCAGAAATATTTTCTGTCGTAAAAGGATATAGCATTTGAAAGCCTTTAGCAAAGTCATCTAAAAAAACTCCATCACACTTTTTAATTGCATTTATCAAAAGTGTTTCAAAATTTAATTTTTCCTCATTCATTCAAATATCACCTCTATTTAAAATCAATTATAAACGAATTTTTAAATATAAAAATTATGAAAAAAATAACAATAAATATTTAAAGAAATTAAATTATATTATATTTATAAATAATCAGATACTATTTAAATATTAAATATATTTTTTAATATAAAGAACTCTAATCTAGAAATTAAATTTTCACTTTAGTTTTTTGTGATGAACATTCTGAATTTATTTGATTTTCATCATCACAAAATAATTTAATTAAATCAAACATTTCTTTTAAGTTTTCTAAAGATTCTTTCACATCATTCTTCACTTGGTTATTAGACGTTATTTTTGCAACACCTTTTACCAAACCATATTTTGAGATATTTTCTAATGCCTTTGGTGCAAATTGTAAACTATCAATTATTATCCCTTTACAATCTTTTAGACTTCTTTTAACTAAAAACTCCATAGTTTGTTCTTGTAATAACACTAACGCAGTATATTTATTACAAGAAAAATTATTAATACCATTTAAGCAAACAAATGCTTTTGCCATACAAAACAAAAAATCAGGAGGAACAAATTCATATTTTAAACAAATGTTCAAAATATCCATAAAGTAAAAAGTAATTTCTTTTTTCTTTACATCTTCGCAATATTTTTTACACTCTTTTTTAAAAGATTGTTTTTCTTCTTCAGTCATATCCCCATAAGAAACTAACATATTATATAGTTTCTTATAATTTCCAGAATATGCAGTTAAAAAGAATTCTCTACATAGTTTAGCATCATTATCACTTAAAACAAATAAAAGTCCCATATCTAAAAAACAAATATTACCTTCTTCATCTACACAAATATTACCACTATGTGGATCACCATGAAAGACAATTTGTTTATCATTAAGCATTGCCCAAAAACTAGATTTAATATAACTATTTAACGCTTCAACAATCCTATTTTTATTCGAATCAGAAAGTTTCATTTTATTAATTGTTTGATTCTTAATAAATTCCATTACAATTATATTTTCTGTACAGTATTTTTCATAAAGTTTGGGAACTTTAATTTTTTTAGCACCTGAAACCTTACCATTAACACTATCAGCAAAATTTTGATAAATTTTAATATTTTCTATTTCATTCGTAAAATCTTTTTCTTGCTCAATCCACTTTAAATATAAATCTAAAGCTCGATCACTCCCAGTAATATTTTTAAATTTTAAAATCTTCCCAAACCTATGAATAATATTTCTTATTATTTTTATATCTTTTTCAATCATTCCAGTAACATCTTTTCTTTTAATTTTAATTGCAACTTCTTCTCCTGTATTTAATATCGCTCTATGTACTTGAGAAATAGACGCTGATCCAACTGGTTTCTTTTCAATAAATTTAAATATATTTTCTAAATTTGTACCATATTCTTTCTTTAATACTTCTTCAATTTCCTCATAACTAATCGGTTTGCAATCATCACAAATACTTGATAGCTTTTCTCTATCAGTTTCAGTAAATAAATTATTAAAATTTTGAGTTGCTAACATCTGAGCTAATTTTATATAAACAACACCCATTTTTTCAGAAAATTCTTTAATAACCAATCCAGTATTTTTCCTTAAAATAATCTTATTAAAGAAAAGTTTAATCATCTGTAAATACAACCACATTTTATTCACCTCGCAATTAATTTGATTAATATTATATAATATAATTATAATTTTTCCTATACTGTTTTAAACATAAAGATAACCGCTTTTATAAATAATAAATTAATAATAAAAATATAATAATTGTAACATTATAAATTTTTGTAAGATGTTACTTAATAAAGTTTCTAAAAGACACCTTTAGAAACCAAAATTTAAGTTAGTTTTACTAGTTTAATAGTGTATTCACCATAATGTCAATTTATTATAGTTATAGCATAGAAAAATACAATTAGTTATTTAATTCATTATCAATTTTTAACTTTTCCTTTGTAATATTTACCAATTAAACCAGTCTCCTCTAAACTTAAACACTAAAAAAGTACCAACTTCTTTTGAAATTGATACTTATATATTTAAGTCTAAACTGTAAAAGTTCGTCAGATTACTTACTGGAGCCAAAGAGAAAAAAGCTTTACTTAAACACTATTTTTTGCTTTTTTCTAATTTTCTTTGTAATCTTAATTGTTTTACTTCTTCCATATCAACTTGACTAGCTAGTACATTGACCATTCTTTGGTGCAATTCAGTTTCTTCAGGAGTATATTTGATAACACAATCATCGTGTGCAGATTGAATTAACTCTTGCATTGAATCTTTTTCTTTTTTATTTGCTCTTGAAAAATCATCAACATAACATGGCAAATCTTTAGATCGTTCATATTCTAACAATCTTTTTCGCATTAATTTCAAATCAACTTTTCTTTTTGGTAATAACATATATTAAACCTCCCTTATCAAAGATATTATACTATATTTTTTTATAGAATTTCAATTTTTCTCGGTTTAAATATGAAAAAAATATATGTTAGTTTAATAAAACATACGACATAATATATAGTACAAAACATTAATTTGGAGGGTAAAATGCATAAAATCGATAATATTACAGAACAAGTAAAGCAAGGGATAAAACGACAAGAAATGTTTATTACTAGAGAAAATTCAGAAACAGAAGAAAAAAAAGAATATTGAATTTTATAGATGTAAAATAAAAGAATTGAAATATCGTATTAAAGAATTAGAAGAAAAGGAAATTTCATCCCAACCCTATGGATGACAGTAAATACATATTTGGTAAAAGGAAAAATTCCGTTTCAACTTATGCTTAGTGCAGATTATTCCAATTATAAATCCTATAACACAAAATCTATTTCTATTGAATTTCCTTTTGACATATTATCAGAAGAAGAAAATGAAGAATATCTAAAATATATGTTAGAACTAATTAAAATATAGTAAAAAGTAAGTTTAAATCTTGCTTTTTTACATAAAATAATTAATACTATTTGTGGAATATGTGTGGTATACGTGTGCATACACAAACTATTTTATAATAAACTTTAATAAATTCTAAATATATTAAATCAAAGAAAAAAAGAGCTTATAAGCTCTTTTTATGTACAATTGGTGCGAGTAAGAAAGTTATTTCAAACTTTTTTTCGCTAAAGTAAGTAATCAATACAATATTTGTATCAATTTCTATTATAATTATACCAATTGAGGTAAAAAGTAGCAATACGATTTATTATTTTTGTGTAATATTTGGTTTTAAAACCTTAGATTGTCCTTTTTCCTTTTGAGTTTCAACTACATTAAATCCTGCATTTTTGGCTTCTTCAATGCATTGGTCATTATTAACATGCATACAATATACTTTACTTTTAAATTCTTCTGGGATTTGTTCTTGTAAAATTCCTATGTATAAATGAACATTACCTGGAAAATTTGCAGTTGTTGTATCGATATATAATTTATCTATATTTTGACCACTTGCAATAAGAGATTTTACATTTTCGATTTCTCTAGTATCACCAGAGTAATAAACCAAGCCATTTGAAGTTGTAAATAACAATCCATAGCAACTTAGTTCATCACAATGACTAGTTTCAATATATCTAAGACCTTGAAAAGAAACAAATCTGTTATCATATTGTTCTTCATCAACATAACTATACATTGCAGGAGTACAACCAAATCCTTCTAAAATTTTTTTAACATTTGGTAAGTGTTTTGCTTCTTTTTTCATAATAATGTTTAATGGTTTCCTTAATGTATAATAGGAATACATTGCTAAGGTTCCTAAACTACCTATATGATCTGAATGTGTATGTGTTATCATCAAATTAATTGCATCAATACCTTCTAGTAAACCATTTTCAACTAGTCTTTCAAATATACTTTCACCACAATCAATCAAAAATAATTGATTATTTTCTATAAAATATGCTGAATTATTACCTTCTTTGGGATTAAATGCAGCACCTCTACCTAAAAATTGTAATTCCATAAAGTCCTCCTTAATTACTTATTATTTTACCATATTTATCTTTCAAAATCATCACTTTTGTCATTATTTTTATTATTTTGAATAATATCAATATCATTGTCATCAAGTATATCTTCGTCATATAAATCATTTATGAAGTCATCATATTTATCATTAGAGAAGAATTTATTTTGTAAAAATTCTATAAACTTTTTCCATAATTCTTTAAAGTAATCAACTATTTTTTGTAATTCTAATACTTTATCTTCTAACTCATCAATAGTTTCATTTGTTTCATTTAAATCATATTCTAATTCTTCAATTCTATCATCACGAGTTTTTATTTTCTTTTTCAAGTTTCTAATTTCGTTAGAGTGTTCTCTTAAATCATCTTCATATTTTTTTAAGATTATATTTATATCATTCGCATTTCTTAAATTAGAAGTAGTGTCATTAGTTTGTTCTATATACTTTTTGATTTTATTAACTTCTTCATTTGAAATAGTAAAATTATTTTTATTCATTATTGCTGGTTTTAGATTATCAATAATATCATTAATTTCATTAGATTTATTTTGTAATTCATTTGTTTTACCATTTAATTCTTTAAGTTGTTTTTTATATTTTTCTTGTTCTCGTTTAAACTTTTTATATTCGTTCATATTTACAACATTAATATCAACATTTCTTCCTTCTTCTTTTGCTTTAAGAGTATAATTTAAATGATAAATTCTATTGAATGAATTAATGCAATATTCTCTCATTTTGTCTTGAATATTTACTAAACTTATTTTATTAAATACATCAGATTTTCCAACTTGTTTTTCCATACCATTTTTCATGCCATCTTTAAAAGGAACACCAACAATATGTAAATGTGGACTAGATTCATCAAAATGAATAGTTGCATTTGCTATTTTAAAGTTAGGTACAACTTCTTCTGAATCTAACACTTGTTCTTTGAAAACTTCAATCATTTTTTTCTTAAATTTATCATCTTTATCAGCCCAAAAATCCATATCGCCAAGTTCAATAATTATTTCACAAGCAAGATCTCTTTTGTTATCATTTGAGATATGATTAAAATAGTTTTCTATCTTTCTATCATTTCTATTTTGTTTTTCATTATATTTAATTCTTGCATCTTCAAACAATTCTAAATACAAATTTTTAGTATCTTCTACAATAGAAGGAGTACCTTTAATCGTACAAATTAATTCTTTATCATCATCATATTTTCGTAAATTATGTTTATCAACTTTTGATAATTGTTGATGATTTTGTATTGCATTATTATTAAAAGAAGTAGTGTTAGTTTCATTAGTTTTTGCTGTTCTTCTTGCTTTTTTTGATTTATTTTTATCATTACCTAAATGTAATGAATAAGATAATTCTTCCATAAATTCATAACCCCCTTTATAGAATAGAGACCTACTATTTATAGTAGGGTAATTTTGCTCTGTCAAAATCTCTAACCCCCTATAGATTTTGACGCAAGCATCAAAATCTGGGGGCTAAGGTTTAGGCAACCTTAGAATCCACCTGTCTTATTTCGTAATATTTCAAAACTTCGTAATGAAATAAAACTGCATAAGATTATTGATAAAATAGTAAGCACAGGTTATTATTTTATATATGAAAATTATTTGTACCTTTTACAAACTTCGTAAGTAAAAGTTATCATAATTTTAGCAACAAACTTTTTAAAGATAAAAAGTTAACAAAAATCTTTTTCATTAACATTATCTGGTATTGTTTCAAACACATCTCTAATGTTAACTTTTATATCATTAGGATTATTCTTTGTTGCAAACATTCCCATTGATACATAATCTTTATCGCCATTATTATTTTCTTGTAATGGGAATATTCTAATTGGAACTTCGTTATTTTGAAGTGGAAACATATCTAATTTTTCAGTTTCTTTATATAGTGTCCCTTTATAAAAATTCACTTCATAATATTCATTTAATCTACATAGATGTTGCAACACATCTTTTATAGGTAAGTACTCACTATATCTAACTACATTATCTACACATATACCATTAAAGTTATAAGTAAGTGGTCTTTTCTTATCAATATAACCTTTCTTATATAATTCTTCAAAATCACTATAAAAGGTACTTCTAAAATTTATTTGTTTAATTTCATAACTATTATCTTTCATTTCAAGGTCAACATCATCAATATATCTCATAACAATATCTGCTTTAGTTTCTCTATCAAGTAAGTCCCAGTTTTCATTAAAAGCATAATAGGATATAGGTAGTTTTACTTTATTAATAAAGTCCATATCTCTTTTTAATAGAATATCATCAATAGTAAAGTTTAATTGTTCCGCTTGTTCATTTTCTAATAGTTTTGAATTTATAAGTTCTGTTTGTTCTTCAATTATTTTTGTTTCTTCTTTAAATTCTTCTTCTGTAAATAGTGAATCAATATATGCTTTTTTAATTCTTTCTTTTTTGCTATTTAATTTTTTTAGTTCCTTACTTAATTCTTCTTTTGGATTATCTATTTTAGATTTTAATACTGGTAAAAAGAATTCGTTAACAACATTATCATATTCTAAAATATCAGCAAGTAATGTTTTAATAGTTTCTTCTATTTTAGGTTCTTTAATTGTAATTTTACAAGTATTACATTGATAGTAATAATAAACTTTACCATTTTTCTTTCTTGTAGCATTTCCACCTAAAATACGATTACATTTAGGACATCTTAATTTTTGTAAAAATAAATATTCTTTATCTCGTTTATAATTTCTAGAGTTCTTTCTCTTTTGTACTTGGCATTCTTCCCATAACTCTTTTGATACTAGTGGTTCAACTACATTTTCATAATAAGTAGGATGATTTGTCTTTTTACCATGCACATAGTCGCCTTTATATATTTCATTTTCTAGTATTCTTAAAATTGTACTATCACACCAATTTGTTTTTCCAAATACTTTTTCTTCGTTATAAATATTAGAGATAGTTTGATAGGAATTTCCCTCATAATATAAATTAAATATTCTTATTACTTCATCTTTTGTAA
>CAJUTW010000047.1 GCA_910589335.1 uncultured Bacilli bacterium
GTATTATCTTAATGAAAACTTTTTTTTTAAAAAGGGTACAATACATGAAGATTTCGGACTAACTCCATTAATAATTATCAAAGCGTCAATTGTTAATTCAATTAACTACATTGGTTATAATTACTTTCGTCGTAGTGGAAGTATTATGAATACACCTGATTATAAATGGACTCAGAGAAAAGTAAAAGATTTTTATAACCACTATTTATTTTTAATGAAAGAAATAGAAAAAATAAAAGTAAATAAAAAAGTATTTAAGAGTTTTATCGCAAATAGTATGTTAATGAAAATATGTGAGCTTAACAAGAAAGACTATCATAAATATTTAAAATTATTAAAAAAACAAAGAATATTTGATAATTTATTAGCTGATACCTTCGCAAGAAAAATAAAAATACTTATAGTTAGAATAAGTCCTAGACTATATTATAAAATTAATGTAAAATGAAATTGTAGAAGTAAAGGTGAGTTGTATGACAACAAAAAAAGATTTAATATCACTGATTGTTCCATCTTATAATGAAGAAAAAACTATATCTATTTTTTATGAAGCAACTAACAAAATAACAACTAAAATGAAAAATGTTGATTTTGAATTTTTATTTATAGATGATGGAAGTTGTGATGATACTTTAAAAATTATAAAAGATTTAGCAAAAAAAGATAAGAGAGTAAGGTATATTTCATTTTCAAGAAATTTTGGAAAAGAAAGTGCCATGTATGCTGGACTTGAAAACTCAAAAGGAGATTATGTAGCAATAATGGATGCTGACATGCAAGATCCCCCAGAGATGATAGAAAAAATGTATAATCTTATTCAAAGTGATGGATATGATTGTGTTGCGCTATGTACAAGTTCACATAAAGATTATTCTTTATTAAGAAAAATTTTTACAAATTGTTGGTATAAGTTAATTGGAATTATTTCATCAACTAAACAAGTTCCAGGTGCAAGAGACTTTAGATTAATGAAAAGAAAAGTAGTTAATTCGATAATTAATATGAAAGAATATAATCGTTATTCGAAAGGAATATTTTCTTTTGTAGGGTTCGATACTAAATGGATTGACTATGATGCTCCAAATAGAGTAGCTGGTGAATCAAAGTTCAATTTCATAAAATTATTTAAATATGCCTTAGAAGGAATTTTAGCCTTCTCAACTATGCCACTTGTTATATCTGCATTTGTTGGATTATTGTTTTGTTTAATTGCATTTATCGCAATCATTGTGATTATTATAAAAACAATAGTTTTTGGAGACCCAGTAGGAGGGTGGCCTTCACTTGCATGTATAATTACATTAATTGGTGGTATACAAATGTTCTTTTTTGGAATTATGGGAATGTATATGTCAAAATTATATTTAGAAATAAAAAAAAGACCAATTTATATTGTGAAAGAAACAGAGGAAGAAAATTAAATGAATAAAGCAGATATTAGTATTATTGTACCTATCTATAATGCTGAAAAATATTTAAATAAATGTATTGATTCTATAATTAATCAAACAAAAAAAGAATTAGAAATATTACTTATTAATGATGGATCAACAGATAATAGTGAAAAAATTATAAAAAACTATAAAGATAAAAGAATTAAATATTATAAAAATAAAAATCAAGGAATTGGAAAAACAAGAAATTTTGGTATTGAAAAAGCTACTGGAAAATATTTAATGTTTTTAGATAGTGATGATTATCTAGAAAAAAATGCTTGTGAAAAGTTTTTTACTAAAATAAATAACAATAATTTAGATATTGTTTTATCAAATTATTATAAAGTTTATAGTAATGGAAATATAGAAGAAATATTTGTTCCAAGTTTCAAAGTTTCTTCGTTAAAAGAAAATCCTAATATATTGAGTGAACATTTAGCTCCATGGGCAAAATTATACAGAAGAGAACTAATAGTAAAAAATAATATTAAATTTATAGAAGAATTAAAATATGAAGATGCACCATTTGTTGCAATTGCTTTAGACAAAGCAACAAAAATAGGTAAAGTAGAAGAATCTTTAGTTTATTACAATATTCACAATAATAGCGAAACTACAGTAAGAGATGAAAAAGTTTTTGATATTTTAAAAATTATTGATATAATTAGAAATTATTTTAAAAATAAAAATTATATTAAAGATATTCTAGATATATTAACAGTTAGAATAATTACCAATTATACAATTCAACAAAGATCACAACAAGACATAAAATTAGGAATGAAATTTATTGATGAGGCTTTTGATTATCTAAAAAAGGAAATACCTGATTATAAAAAAAGGAAATATTATAAAGATAGATCTAAAATAAAAGCGATGATAGAAAAAAGAAAAAATTTTACTAAGTTATATTGTAAATTATATTATTTAAAAAATGAAATAGGAGAAAAAATATGAAAATGAAAAAATCGAAAAATATTTTGCAAGATATAATTAATAATGATTCACTAAATTTATTTACAATGTTATCTGGATATTTTTTATTAGTTTTAATAATTTATACATTTTTTAAGTTGCTAAATTTTAAAAATTGTCTAGGAATTGTTCAAGCAATAAGTATAATTACGCCAATTGTTATTTATCTATTATATAGTTTAAAAAAGAAAAAAATTAAAACAATAAGTATTATATTAGGAAGTTATTTTTTTCTAACATTACTTCTTCCATTTATTTATACAAAAACATATGATTTAACAGTTGATGGTAATTCTTATCACAAAACAGCAATCGCATTTATAAAAAACGGATGGAATCCGTTCTATGAGAGTGCAAGAGATTTTCAAAAGAACAATAATAAAGTTATAAAAATTTCTAAAGATACAAAATTAGATTTATGGATAGAACATTACCCAAAAGCAACATGGATATTAGCAGCAACTATTTATAATATGACAGGAAATATCGAAAGTGGAAAATGTATTACAATGATTTTTTCAATAATGTTATTTCTTATAAGTTTTAATATTTTAAAAAATATAATTAATAAAAATTGGGCATTTATTATTTCATTATTAGTTGTATTAAATCCTATTGTCTTAGCACAATTATTTACATATTATGTAGATGGTTTAATGGGAATTTTATTTCTTATAGAAATCTTATTATTATTTTTAGTCGAGCCAAAACAGAAAACAAATAAGTTAATATGGATAAATATAATTACTATATGTACAGTTTTTACCAATTTGAAATATACTGGTTTACTATGTTCTGGAGTTATAGCTGCAACATTCTATTTTTATTGGTTGATTAAATATCGAAAAGATAAAGAATTCTTTTTAATTTTTAAAAGAATAACAATTAATTTTATTATAACTTTTATAACTGCAATTTTTCTTGTAGGAGCAAACTCATATATAAAAAATACTCTTGATCATCATAATCCTTTATATCCTATTATTGGTAAAAATAAAGTTGATATTATTACAACAATGCAACCCAAATCATTTAAGAATAAAAATATGATAGAAAAATTTGTTATTTCCTTATTTTCTAAATCTGAAAATGTTACTTATGGAGAAAAAGAACCTACCATAAAATATCCATTTAAACTGTATAAAACAGAAATTGATGAACTACATGCTGCCGATTTAAGAATAGGTGGTTTTGGTCCTTTATTTGCACTTATAACAATAATTACAACTCCAATTTTTATATATTTAGTTTTTAAAGTTACAAAAAAAGATAAAGAAATATCATCATATATATTTTTATCATTAATAAGTATTATAGTTAGTTCAATTTTAGTAGGAGAAAATTGGTGGGCAAGATATGTTCCTCAATTATACTTAATTCCTATTGGAACAATATTTTTATTAATATATATAAGAAAATATAATGAAAAAATTAAAATTAATAAATTAGCAACATTAATTTCTTTAATAGTAATTATAGCTAACATGTCTATCTTTGCATATATAAAATATCGAGAAATAAAAACATTTAATGAAATAACAGAAGATATTAAAATTATGAAAAATACAAAAAATCTTAATTTAAAATTAGGAGGATTTCCAGATTTATATGGATATTTCTATACTCTAAATGATAATGGTGTTAAATATACTATAAAAAATAATATCAAAGAAGAAAATATGAAATTCAAATATAGTTGGAGAATAGTGGTGGAAGAAAAATGAAAAATTATATAAAATTAATAAGAGTTAAACATTGGTTAAAAAATTTTTTGATTTTTTTACCAGCATTTTTTAGTATTAATATATTTAATAAAAGTTATATAGCTACTTGTAGTTTAGGGTTTTTAGTTTTTTGTTTTGCATCTTCAATAATTTATATTTTAAATGATATTAATGATATTGAAAAAGATAGATTACATCCTGTAAAAAAACATAGACCACTAGCATCTAATAGAATATCCAAAAAACAAGCATATTTTATTATAATTCTCTTAATATTTATTATTTCAATGATTATCTTCTTTTTATATAAAAATACTAAAAACATTTTTGTAATCTTAATTCCTTTAATCTACATAATTTTAAATATTTTTTATAGTAAAGGTTTTAAAAATATTCCAATAATTGATGTTGTAATTTTAGTATCAGGTTTTGTTTTAAGAGTAATGTATGGTGGAGAGGTAATAAACGTTGAAGTTTCTAAATATCTATATTTAATGATAATTTTTGGATCATTTTATTTAGGATTTGGAAAAAGAAGAAATGAAATAATAAAAAATGGCAATAAAGGAAGAAAAGTACTAGAATATTATAATAAAGATTTTTTAGATAAAAATATGTATGTATGTTTAGCATTAGCAATAGTTTCTTATACTCTATGGTGTGTTGATAAAACAACTATAACTAGAATTGGTAATGACTATTTATTTTGGACAATTCCAATAGTAATGGTTATATTACAATTATATAGCTTAAATATAGAAGGTAACTCACATGGTGATCCAATAGAAGTTGTATTAGCAGACAAAAAATTAATTATTGTTATAATAATTTATATAATAGTGATGGGAGGTTTGTTGTATTTATTATGATAAATGGCTATGATTTTGATGGAACAATTTATGATGGTGATTCATCAGTAGATTTTTATTTTTATTGTTTAAAAAAAAATAAGACAATTCTGTTATGTTTACCAATTCAATTATATGGATTACTTTTATACATATTAGGTATAAAAGATAAAACATTTTTTAAAGAAAAGTTTTTTTCATTTTTAAAAAAAATAAATAATATAGATGATTATGTAAAAGATTTTTGGGAAGATAAAATAAAAAATATAAAATCTTGGTATTTAGAACAAAAAAAATCAAATGACATTATAATATCAGCTTCACCTGAATTTCTTTTAAAACCTTTAGAAAAAATATTAAAAATAAAGGTAATCGCTACAAAAGTAGATAAAAATACTGGTAAATTTAAATCATTAAATTGCCATGATTATGAAAAAATAAAACGTTATGAACAAGAAACAAAAAAGAAAAATAACATTAATAAATTTTATTCTGATTCAATAAAAGCCGATCGACCATTATTAGAATACGCAAAAGAAGCATACTTAGTAAGAAAGAATAAAATAGAAAAAATCAATTTAGAAAATATTAAAGAAGAAAAAAGTAATGGATTATTAATTGGAATTAACATTTTTTCATTTTTATGTTTTTTATTTATATTTCCAACAATGATGTTTTTTCTTAATATAAACATTAATAAATTTTATTTTCCACTAGCAATTCTTTTTTCTATAATTCTTCCATTTTTTATGACAAATAAAAATCCAAAAAAAACATTAATTATTTCTAGCATATCTATATTTTTAATTTGTTTTTCAGTTGTATTTTCAATAAAAATAATTGATACATCTGTCGATGGAAATAGCTATAGAAAAATAACTTCTGGTTTAATGATAGAAGGTTGGAATCCAATAAAAGAATCAGCTAAGTCATTTAATAAAAGAGAAAAGATTTTACCAAATAAATTATCAAAATTTGGAAATAGAAGTCAATGGTTTTGGATGGATGTTTATCCAAAAGGACTAGCTACATTTGGTGCAACAATAGAAAAATTTACTGGAAAAATTGAAAGTGGTAAATGTTACACATTACTAACTATGATAGTTATATTCTTTGTATATAACCATTATCTAAAATATTTTTTAAAAAAGAATCAAAGTACAATATTAAGTTTTATATTAGCAATAAATCCAGTTTCATTATGTCAGCTAAGAACGTTTTACGTTGATGCAGCTTTAAGTAATATTGTTTTAATTGCACTAGGATTTATATTATTATATTTTAAAGAAAATAACAAAGAAAAAAAATGGTATATTCCATTAATTGCATTATCGATTATATATATTTTCAATATTAAATTTAATGGAGTTCTATATATTGGTATAATAACGTTATCAATGTGGTTAATAGTTTTAATTAATAATATAAAAAATAAAAATTACAAAGAAAGCAAGTATATATTTGTTACTTTTGTCTTATCAATTATTATTTCAATATTTCTAGGATTCTCTCCATATATCAGTAATATTTATCGTTATCATGAATTTTTACCTGGAATTACTGGAGATTCAACTTCAGCAACAGGAGCTATCACAGCATCAACTGCAAATAAATCGAGTCTAGAAATTTTCTATATTAATATATTTTCTAAAGTAGGAGATTATTGGTCTGATAAAAATCTACCTTTAAAAATTCCTTTCACAATCAGTAAAGAAGAAATAGAAAATTACTACATTCATGCAGGACAATTTGGTACATTTGGAGCACTATTTGGAGGATTATTTATTTTAATGATAGCAATAGGTTTATATTTAATTATAAAATATCACAAGTTATTATTAAATAATAAAAACTCTAAATATATGTTAATTATGGCTATTTTGATATATTTGCAATGTAGTTTATCACCAATTGGATTTGGAGGATTAAGATATGTAGCTCATTTCTATATTTTATTTATCTATGTAATAGGGTTAGCTTTATATTTTATTAATAAAACAAAATCTAAAACAAAGATAATAGCAAATATAAGTATATATACTATAATTTTAATTTCTATATTAAATGTTATACCTTACTTTAATATTTTTAGAAATGAGCTATATCAAGAAAAAAATAGCAGAAGTATACTCTATGAGATTTCCCAAAATAAAAAAGATCTTCAAATTGGACTATCAGTTTTAAGTTCGCATGGTATTTTACTTAATCTAAGAGAAAATAATATAAAATATGGTGAATATGAATTTATTGAAGATGGTGATGTGGGAGATGATTATTTGCAAACTTTAAGTTATCAGATTAAATATAAATATAAAAATGATGATAAAGTAAAAATGGAGTGATTTACAATGGAAAAAAGAAATTATAACTTAGATTTTCTAAGAGGAATAGCTACTTTATTTATAATTTTAATTCATACAACATTTTGGTCCGGAGAGACATATCTTCCAGCTTGGTTTAAGAATTTGAGCCTATTTATTGATGTTCCAGTTTTTATGTTTATTTCTGGTATGTCATTTAATTTTATTAAATCTATCACTAAAAATCTAAAAGGTATACTAGGTCAATGGAAAAAATGGATTTATTTTTTAATATTTTACAGTTTGATTCTTTTTCTATTTTTTAGAGATACTTTTAATTTAAGTGAAGTCTTTCATTGGATAGCATATTCATTTCCCACTACCACTAGTTTACCAGTAGTACAAGGATCAATATGGTTTATGACAATGTATATAAAGGTATCAATATTATGTTCAATAATTATTATGTGCAATGAAAATTTTGCTAAAAAAGAAAAAGAAAGAAATTTAATAACAATAATCTGTATTTTATTATTATTTTTCCTAAATTCAACTTTCACAAAAAGTAATTTAATATTAGATGTATATACATCATTCTATTCAATAATATATTTATTAGGATATATATCATATAATTGTAAAATAAAAAAAGTAAAACATTTTATTTCTTTTGAATTTATAGCTTTTATCATTTTAATAATAATATTTACTATTAATAAAATTAGTATTAGTGATATACAAACAATAAAATTTCCACCTTCATTTCCATATCTTTTTGTTGCAATACCATCACTTATTTTATGTTGGTATTTAAAAGATTACTTAAAAATAAATAAAAATAATTTAGTTAACTACATTGGTAAAAATGCAATTTTCTTTTATTTCAGTCAAGGAATATCTTCCTCATTGTTATACTTTTTTTTGCCATACTTTAAGACTAATATATATATAAAGTTTATAGCTTTATTATTAATAAATTTATTTTTATCTATAATTATTGGTGTGTTATTAAATGAATCATATAATTATATTTTTATAAAGAAATTAAAGGAGAAAAAAAATGAAAAATAAGCCAATTCTTTTTATTGTAATCCCATGTTATAATGAAGAAGAAGTTTTAGAAGAAACAACAAAACAATTAAAAAAGAATTTAAAAGATCTAATAAAAACAAAAAAAATATCAGAAAAAAGTAAAGTTATGTATGTTAATGATGGTTCTAAAGATAATACATGGAATCTTATTAAAAAAATAAATAAACAAGAAGAATTATTTACAGGAATAACTCTTTCTAGAAATAGAGGACATCAAAATGCTTTATTAGCAGGATTAATGACAGCAAAAAATTATGCCGATATTATAATAAGTATGGATGCTGATCTTCAAGATGATATAAATGCAATCAGTGAAATGATTGATAAATACTTAGATGGATGTGATATTGTCTATGGAGTAAGAAGTGCTAGAACTAAAGACACTTTCTTTAAGAAAGTAACAGCTGAAGGTTTCTATAAATTTATGAAGTTTTTAGGAGTAGATTGCATATATAACCATGCAGATTATCGTTTAACATCAAAAAAAGTTTTAGAAGAATTTGAAAATTTTAAAGAAGTTAATCTTTTTTTGAGAGGAATGTTCCCTTTAATAGGATTTAAATCAGATATTGTTTATTATGAACGAAATGAAAGATTTGCAGGAGAATCCAAATATCCACTAAAAAAGATGTTAAATTTCGCATGGGATGGAATAACATCATTTAGTGTCAAACCATTAAGATTTATCTGTTCAATAGGTTGTTTGATTCTTTTTGTTAGTATACTTATAATGATATACTCAATATTTAGAAAAATGACTGGAAATGTAGTTACAGGATGGACATTCTTATCTATTTCAATTTGGTTTATAGGAGGACTGCAAATGATAAGTATTGGAATAATAGGAGAGTATATTGGAAAAATATATAGTGAGACAAAAGCAAGACCTAAATATATAATATCTGAGATTTTATTAAAAGAAAAGGATTAGAAAAACCCTTTTTCTTTTGAGTTAAAATTATTTACTAAAAAAATTTATATAATATAATAAATAAAAATGGAGTGGTAAAATGAAAAAATCAAGACATTCAAAGTTTGAATTACTTAGAATTGTTTCTATGTTTTTAATAATTTTATATCATTTTATATATCATGGTAATTTAATAGAAAATTGTCAAAATAAAATAACTTATTATATATTAATTTTTATAGAATATTTAACTGTAATTCATGTAAATTCTTTTATATTAGTCTCAGGTTATTTTCAATCAACATGTAAATTTAAACAATCGAAGATATGGCAACTAATTAATTCTTCTTTATTTTATAGAATTACTATAGCTTCTATTTTTTCTATTTGTGGAATGATTGTATTAACAAAAGTTGATCTAATTCATATATTATTTCCATTAAATCTTAATGAATATTGGTTTATAAAATTTTATGTTTTCTTATATTGCCTAACGCCTTTTATTAACAAATTGATAAATAATATGACAAAAAAAGAATTTAAAAAATTGATTATCACATTATTTATAATATTTTCTATTTTACCATATATTACAGGTGGTAAGGCATTTGATAATAGTGGATATACTTTATATAATTTTGTATTTTTATATTTTCTAGGTGCATATTTGCGAAAATATCCATTAAACAGTTTTAATAAATTAAAAACATCATGTATAAAGAAAAGAGTAGTTTTACTTAATTTATTTATTATATGTGCTTTATTAAATACAATTATTATAATTGTTTCTAAAAAATTAGTTTTAAGAGGACCTGTATTTAATGAAATTTTTGGAAATTTTGTAACAATGAGTTTAATGTATAGTAATCCAATAATAATAGTTCAAACAATAATTTATTTTCTCTTTTTTGATACTTTAAAGATTAGTTCAAATTTTATCAATAAAATATCAAAATTAACTTTAGGAGTTTATTTAATTCATGATAATAGTTTAATTAGAAAATTTTTATATGGTTTTTTTAAAGTTAAAAATAGACAATTTTATTCTATAAGAATGATAATTTACATATTTATAATTTCTTTAGTTGTTTATATAATTTGTTTAACAATTGAATATTTAAGACAAAAATTATTCTTATTTTACCTTTAGGATGTGGCTTATCTTACGATAAGCCATCAAAAAACCACCTGC
>CAJUTW010000048.1 GCA_910589335.1 uncultured Bacilli bacterium
GGCAAATATTCGATGAAACTAAACTTTATGAATTTAGAAAATCGCCATTGAGAGATGAATTACTTAACAAAAAAATTTACGTATATTCTGCCAAAGAAGATAAAGCAATTATTGGATATTTTAAAGTAAGCGATATTTTAAATGGTAACATAGATGAGATTTTACGTGCTACAGGATATGATAAGAGACAAGATGGTTATGAAATAGTTGAATATTATGGGAAAAATAATCCGAATTGTTACGCTTTACATTTGTATGATGTTACTGAATTTGAAGAATATTTATCATTAAGAAATATGAGAAGTATTTCAAAAAATGCTGATATGCCACAATACATTAAATTTATTTATGATAACGATCCATTATATGAGGTTATTAGAGAATGGGATGAAGCATTTAGTTTAGATGGAAACTTATGTGACAATCCTAGCAAAACAAAACAAATGATATTGCAAAAAGCTAGAATGAAAGGAAGAAAATAATATGGAACACGAAATGAAATTACAACCTGAGTATTATAATTTTATACTTAATGGTACTAAAAGAATTGAAATAAGACTTTTTGATGAAAAAAGACAACAAATTAAGATTGGAGATACAATTAAATTTTTAAAAGAACCTGAATTGAATGAGTCATTTAACGCTAATGTTGTTGGATTATTAAGATACAACACTTTTGAAGAAATGTTTAGAGATTTTGATATTTCTGTTTTATCTGATAAATCTATGACTAAAGAAGAATTAATTGGCGTTCTTGAGCAATTCTATACTAAAGAAAAACAAGAACAATATGGTGTTTTAGGAATTAGAATTGAATTAATATAAAAGATGGCAATGAGAATTTATCTCTCAAAGTCATCTTTTTCTTTGCTTAAATCTAATTCTTCAACGTCATTATCATCTAAAACCTTATCATCATACATATCATTAACAACATCAATATATTTATCATCTTTATCATACCAACTATGAAGTTTATCGTATAAAAAAGATATTAGTTTTTCAAATTTATCTTTCCAATAATCTAGTGTATTTTTTAAACCTTGCATTTTAGATTTTAAAGATGATATTTCATTATCTTTTTCTTTAATTGTATCATTTAAAGTTTTAACTCTTAAATTGAGTGCCTCATTATTTTCAGTAAGAGTTTTAATCTTATTATTTTATCTTTTAATTGTTCGTTAGCATTAACTAGTGTATTAGATAAAGTTTGTATTTTATCATATTCTTTACTAGTGTCATTAACTTGATCGATAAAGTTGATAAAAGAATCTTTATCTTCTTTTGATAAAATGTAATTATCTTTATTTAATTTAGATACTTTCAATTTATCAATTTTATCTTTTATATCTATAGAGTTTTGTTTTAACTCTGAAGATTTTTTATTTGCTTGTTTTAATTTTTCATTATTCTTTTCAATTTGTTTTTTCATTTCTATATAGTTATCCATATTAGATACAGGAATATCTCGATTTCTACCTTTTTGTTTTTTCTTTAAGGTTGAATCTAAACTATAAACTTGATTAAATTCTTCAATACATAAAGTTCTCATTTTATCTTGTAATCTAATTAGTGATTCTTTAGTAAACACATCAGATGTACCAACTTGTTTTTCCATACCATTTTTGTTTTTATATTTTATTGAGACTCCAACAATATGTAAGTGTGGGCTTGTTTCATCATAATGAATAATAGCACTAGCTACCTTAAAATTAGGAACTAATAATTCTAAATCATCAACTTGTTTTTTATAAACTTCTGACATTCTCTTTTTAAATGTTTCATCTTTAGTATCCCAATATTCTTTATTTCCTAGTTCAAGAATAATCTCACAGGCAAGATCCTTTTTCTCATTATTAGATACATTATCAAAATTATCATCTATCATACGACTAGGTCTAGATTGTTTAGAATTATATTCTAATCTTGCTTCTTCAAACTCACTTAAATATAATTTTTTAACATCATCCAGTGGAGAAGAAGTACCTTATAAACTTTATGATGTTTACTTGTTAAAAAAATTAACATATAGTATAATCAGTTTAGGGAATATCAGTTGTTGAGTGTCTACCTCTAATCTTTTATAGAGAGGAGGTTTGATAAAATGAAAACTAAAACTTTCATAGTAAAAGTTTTAAAGCTCGTTGCTATCATTTTATTACTCTCTACCTTATTGTTGTTAGCAATAAAAAAATGACACTTAATTCTCCATTGAATTAAATGTCTTCACAATTCATTGGGTAGACATTCAACTCGCAAAAACTGAATGTTCCCTTTTTTATTTTATGCAAGTTTCCTTGACATATTCATAATAACATAAAAAAAGACTTTTGACAAGTCTCTTATCTAAAGTTCGAAAAAGTTCGAACAGATTTCCCAATGGTAGCGCCGGAGAGATTCGAACTCACGACCTATCGGGTATGAACCGATTGCTCTAGCCAACTGAGCTACAGCGCCATTTCTTAAATACATTTAAATTGTATCAAATAAAAAAACAAATTGCAATAGTTTTTTTATATTTAATAAAGAAAAAAATCTCTTTTATTAAAGAAACTTTTATTCTATTTTTTTACTAACTGAAAATTACTTGGATCACTTACAGTCTTCTCTGTCAAAATAACTTCACTATAAATTCCACGATTATCTTTTTTATAAATTTCATCAAAAGCACACCATGTACTCTCATCTATAATTGCATTTAACCCACGTGCACCTGTTCCTCTTTCTTCTGCTCTTTTAGCAATCAAATAAGAGTAAGCATCTGTAAATGTCAATTTAACTCCAAGTTCTGCAAATATTTTTTCTTGAATTTTGATTGCAGAGTCACTACCTTCTAACATAACTTTTTTTATTTCTTCTGCATAAAAATCTTTTAGTTTAATAATTGATATTCTTCCAACTAATTCATCGGGAACTAAACCTTTCTTTACAAAATCTTTCGCTGTTACTTCTCTTTTAATTTTACCAACAGATCCATTAAATCCAACTTTTCCATTTTCTACCAAATTATTTAAAACATCAGTATATGCTCCAGCTAATAAAACTATCATCTTACTTGTGTCTATTTTTACTGTTCTTTTTTTACTATGCATATTATCAGTTGCTTCATAAACACTTCCTTCAATAAAAGGTAACAATAAATTTAGCACCCCTTTTCCACTTATATCTGAATTTTTATTAGATGACTTTTTATCGATTTCGTCAAAGGAAATTATTGCTTGTTCAGTCTTTTCTAAATCATATCCACAACTTTCATACAAGTCCCATAGCTCTTCTTCAATATCTCTTCCTATATAACCAGGAACAGTTAAAGAAGTAGCATTTATTTTTTTAAAAGGTCTTTCAAAATATTTTGAAACTAATGTTGCAAGTTTTGTTTTTCCAACACCAGTAGCTCCAACTAATAAAATCCCTTCTTTTTTCTTAATCGGATTCATTTCTTTTCTAACCATTTCAACAATTAAACGTCTTGCTGCTTCATCTTGACATATTAAACTTTCAGTTACTTTCAAAAAAACATCATCAATATCTATATCTTTATAAGTACATATTTGCTTAGTCTCGCTATCAATAACTAAACTATTTTTTTCTGATTCTTGAGTAGTTTCTTCATCTAACAAAGTTCCTTCAACTTTTAAATCAATAGTATCTATCGCAGATTCTATATCATTATAAGTTTTAATAAGAGAACTTTTAATTTCTTTTAATTCATCAATACTGTATTTATCATAAATAATATCTAATATCAATTCTTCAATTTCAGGAGACATATTTTCATCATCTTCTTCATATTCCTCTTCTTCATCAAAATAACCTCTGTCTTCCATATAAATTAACTTTTCTAAATTTATTGTTATTAATCTTTTTGAATCAGTACCATCATTAATTGATAAAATTATAGCACTTTTTGTTAAATCTTCAAATTCAGAAATTTTTTCTTTTAAAGTTAAAATTTCTTCTTCTACTACACTATTTAAATCTTTTAATGAAATTATATTAAAAAATAGCCCCATATTATTCTTTAAAAAACTATTAGAATCTAATATATTTAAATAATTATTACCATTCTCATCTTCAAATACTTTAGTATTTTCATTATACTTTCCTATTATATAATGACTTGAAATATATATATAATAATTTTCTTTCAATCGATATCTTTTCATTGCAGTAGCCAAATATTTTTCCAACAAACCTCACCTCTTGAAGTATACTATAATAAATTTCTTCACTTTAGTCAATTTAACTTTTAATTACCGATAATTTACATTATTATCAAACTTTTCAACAATCTTAATAATTTTAGAAGATATTAATTTAATTTTATTTAAAATTAAAGATTTAAAAAACTTCTTTTTAGAATATTCTACTTCCAAATTATAAATATCATTTAAAAAGACAATAAGTTCATTATAACTATTGTTTTTACCTACAATATTATCAAACCACTTATCTATATCATAAATTTCCCCAGTTATTCTTAAATTTTCTAAAGTCTTAATAAAAGTTTTATTACTTAATATTTTTTTACAAACAAAACTTCCTAAATAATATGATTTTGATTTATAATTAAAATTTGTTTCATTATTAATAGCATAAATTGTATTACTAAAAAAAGAATTAGAACTATCAAAAGTCTTAATAATATTTATTATATCTTCAGTTTGTTTTGTATTAATAATTTCTTCTAATATATAAGAAGCTTCTTTTTTAACAAAAGATAAATCACCTTTTTTATAAATACGATAAGTCAAACCTGTTCTAAGATAAATATAATTTTTAGTAATTTTAATTTCATTATTATAAGAATTTATTGCATGGTTAAATTCATGAATTAAATTATCCAATAATTCTATTAAACTTATATTATTATAATTTTGTACTATCATATATTTATTTGTAAAATAAGAGTTTTCCCTGCATCTTAAAGAAGTAGTATAATAAGCTTTAACAACTTTATTTTCTTGATTACTACAAATAATTTTAATATTTTCAAAAGTTTTTCTTATTAAATTTTCTCTTTTTATCCCATATTTAATTATAAAAGCAGGAATTATAATATATAGAAGATGTCTAATATTACTATCATAATTAAATTTATCACAAATCATATCAATATATTTATGTTCTTTTTCTATCAATTTATTACTGTCCATTAAATCACCTATTATTAGTATACCATTTATATTTTCTAATAATAAAAAAAGAATTAAATAATAATTCTTAATCAATATTTATTAATTCATAATCTCGCATACCACAGCCTAATTCTTCAGCTACCTCTATTGTATGAATACCATTTTTTGACTCAATTCTTTCTATTAAATGATCACGTCCTTTGTCTTTTGATTGATATACTAAATCAATACATGCTTGATCTATAGCCACTGGATCAAGTGATGCTAAAACACCTATATCAGCCATACAAGGATCTTCTGCTTGTGCACAACAATCACAATCTACACTTAAATTACACATAATGTTTATATATATAATATTCCCTTTAAAATATTCCACTACACTAAATGCAGCATCTGCCATTGCTTCTAGAAATTGATTTTGATCAACTTTAAACATATCATCAAAATCCCCAAATTTGCCTACACAATGAATATAATTTTTACCTTTAGAAGATGCAACTCCAATTGACAATTGTTTTAAAGCACCACCATATCCTCCCATATCATGCCCCTTAAAATGAGATAAAATTAACATTGAATCATAATTTTCAATATTCTTTCCTACATAATTTTTAGACAATCTTTTTCCATTTCTTATTTCTAAGACTTTATCTGGTCCTTCACTATCCATTATATCAACATCAAAATACTTACTCCAACCATGCTTTTCCATAAGTTCAATATGCTTTTCAGTTGTATTTCTTGCTCCATTATAAGCTGTATTACATTCAACAACCTTACCATTAACTTTATCAATAATAGTTTTTAAAAATTCAGGCTTTATATAATTTTGATTTCCTTCTTCTCCAGAATGTAATTTTATTGCTATATTTCCTTTTAACTCTTTTCCTAAAGTCTCATAAATTTTTACAATACTTTCAGGTGTAATTTCCTTTGTAAAATATACTTTTGCTTTTTCCATAATTTTCTCCTTCTATTTAATTAACTTCTTGCTGCTCCATCAACTGACAAAACTTCTCCTGTAATATAACTTGCTAAATCACTAGCTAAGAAAAGAAAAGCATTAGCTATATCTCTTGGCTTTCCAATTCTTCCTAAAGGTATTGATTTAATTAAAGGAGCTATCACTTCTTCTGGTAATAGAGCTACCATATCTGTTTTAATAATACCTGGAGCTACTGCATTTACTCTTATATTAAATGGTGCTAATTCACGTGCCAACGATTTTGTAATTCCATTAACTGCAAACTTACTAGCTGGATACCCCACCCCAGAAGGTTGACCATATATACTAACCATTGAACTTGTATTTAAAATAACACCACTTTTATTCTCTTTCATATAAGGAACAACTGCCTTAGTCATATTAAAAACCGCTTGAACATTCAAATCTATTATTTTAGCAAAATCTTCACTTGTAGTATTTTCTATACTTTCTTTAGCAGAAATTCCTGCATTATTAACCAATATATCAATATGTCCATATTTCTTTATAATTTCTTTTAAAGTGCTTTCAATTTCAAAATAATTATTTAAATTTGGATAATAACCCGTAACTTCTATTCCTTCACTTTTTAATAAATTAATTGCATTACTTACAGATTCTTCTTTTGAACCAAATAGAATAACTTCTGCATTATTTTCTTTAAAAACTCTAACAGTTTCTAGACCTATTCCTCTAGTTCCCCCTGTAACAATTGCTACTTTTTTATCTAACATATTAAATCCTTTCTTAATAAATAATAATTCATTTATAAAATAAGTATAACATTATTTTATATAATTATAAATCTGTAAAATCATTAATTTTATGAGCATTATTTTTATATTCATTAATTATTAAAGAAGTAGTTGTTAAAAGCATACTTGCTATAGAACAAGCATTTATTAAAGAATTAACTACAACTTCAGTAGAATCTAAAACTATAGTTTTATCTATTTCTTCATATTTATCTTCTAAAACATTATATATTAAATTATACTTTGATTTTTCAATATTCTTTATTATTTCATTTTGATTTAAACCAGCATTATATAAAATTTGTTTTAAAGGTTCTTTTAAACAATTTAATAAAATATCTGATATCATTTCTTCTTTTGATACTTCTTTAGATAATTTATAAAATGCTATCCCACTTCCAATTAATACGCCACGAGAAGCTGACGAAATCGCACACAAAGCATCATCATATCGCATCCTTTTTTCTCTTCTCTCAGTACTAGTAGGAGCTCCCACTAAAATATTAATAATACCATTTTCAAACATCGCAATTCTTTTATATAAAAAATTATCATCTTTTTCCAAATTATCCTTTATTAAATATCTTAACTCCTTAATTTTTTCTTTGATATTATTATTTTCAGTAAAATAAATTATACTTTCTTCATTTGTTAATTTTAAACCATTAACTTCTCCTAAAAAATATAAATCAATATTATTTAAATCATTTATAATTTTACAATTTGAAATTAACTCTAAATCATTTAATAAATCCAATTTATTTTTTCCATATTCAGGTATTTTAAGTAAATATATTTTCTCATTTTGTTCGCTATTAAGTGCTAAAATATTATTTATAATATTATCACTATAATCATCTGCCAAAACTATTAAAGATTTATTTTTATTTAATGCTTCATTAATAAATAAAGCAATCTGTTCAATATCTACTAAATAATTATTAATAATTAGTAAATATACATTTTCAAGCTCAACTTCATTTTTATCTGTAAAAAATAAATTAGACGCTAAAATTGTTTCAAATAAATAACCTTTTTGATGCACAACTTCTGTTAAAGAAGTTGTATTTTCTTTAATTTTAATTGCAAATTTATCTCTTACTTGAAAATAGGCATCACTAACAATTTTTCCAATTTCAAAAGATGCTGAAGAAGTAATTGCTATATTTAATAAATCATTATCTGTTGGAATTTTACTTTGGTTTTTTATTTTTTTTATCAGTAAATTCATATCTTTTTCTAATTCTTTTTTAATAACTATAGGATTTTTTTCATTTTTAACGTACTCTAAACCTTGGTTATAAATACTTTGGAGCAATACAAGTGTTGTTGTAGTCCCATCTCCTACTATATCATTAGTTTTAATTGATGCTTCTTTTGTAAGCTCTAATATTGTGTTTATAACAACATCTTCACTTTCAATATTTTGAGCAATCGTTACTCCATCATTAGTTATAAATGGAGTAAATGCAGAATGATCTATAATTATATTACTTCCTTTAGGCCCTAAAGTTCTTTTTACTGTATCACATAATAAATCAACTGCAAATTGCATCTTCTCTTGTAATTCTTTTCCACTAACTATTTTTTTCAATTTCATCACTCATTTCTATAATATATTTCCAATACTTTTTAGGCATAAAATTCATTCTACATCTTTCATTAGTTCTTTCTTTTATAGCTATTGTCTTATAAAAGTTTTTCCATAATTCTAGAACATCTTCTTCACATTCAGATAATTCTTTTTGCATTAAAGTAAAATTATCTGTTGACGTTAGAAAAAATTTCTTTTTATCATAAATACTTAATAAATTTCTTTTTTTATCTTCAATAATCCAATATTCATTTTTTAAACGTCTTTGAAAATGCTTTGAGATAAAAAATAAAATATTATTCTCAGGTTCTATTTCTGCATAAAGTATATTACCTTTTAATTCTTTAAAACGAAGAAAACCTTTAAATTTATGAGTTTCATGTTCTACATACTTAGTTATTTTTAAAGCTTCATTAACTCCACATAAATTTCTCATATAAAAAATTTTATTTTTATATTTAAAACTCTGTATTAAAAAATAATATATTATAATTTCTTTATCATCTTTATTAGATAAAAATATTTTATAAATTGTATTAAATACTTCTTTCGAACTAGCTTTAATTATTTCATTTATTATACTATCATCTTGTTCATAATCTAATTTAAGAGTTTCTTCAAATAAATTAGCTTGATATTTATCATTTTTAATATTTAAGGGGATAATTCTTTTTTTTATAAGTAATTTTATTAAATTTAGCAAATCAATAAATTCATTATTATAGAGAAAAATATAATTACTTTTTTTCATTTAAATAATGTTAATTGCTCTATATTAGTATTTTTTTCTTTTGTTTCTTCTAAAATCAAATTTCTCTCTATAATTTTTTTATTAAACATATTTTCCGATGTAAAATATTTTTTATTGCAAGTAATAAAATATTTAGCTCTTTTTAAAACTATCCCCATTTTCTTTAAATCTTTAAAATCAATTGTAAAATACTTTCTTGAAGAAATAATTCTTTTTGCGGAGGTAACTCCTATTCCTGGAATTTTCAATAAATCTATATAGGAACATGTATTTATTTCTTTTGGAAATTCTTCTAAATGTTTAAGTGCCCAATTAGCTTTTGGATCTAATAATAAGTTAAAGTTTGGATTATCTTTATCTAAAATTTCATCAACTTTAAAATTATAGTAACGAAGTAACCAATCTGCTTGATAAAGTCGATGTTCTCTTAAAAGTGGTGGTTTATCTAAAGTTGGTAAAAGATTATCTTTATTAACTGGAATATATGCTGAATAAAATACTCTTTTCAATTTATGATTTTCATACATTTTAGAACTCTTAGTCATTATATCTAAATCATTTTCACTAGTTGCTCCTATAATCATTTGAGTGCTTTGACCTGCAGGAACAAATTTGTTACTCTTATTTTTATTAACATAATTCATAATTTTATCTACTTTATCGCTTTCTTTATTTGGTGCTAATAGTTTTAATCCTTCATCTGTTGGTAACTCAACATTAGCACTAAGT
>CAJUTW010000049.1 GCA_910589335.1 uncultured Bacilli bacterium
CCTTTATATAAAGTAAAAAACCACTGTTTAGCAGCGGTATTTATTTGCAAAGTCTTTTACGTCCTTTGCGACGACGACGATTTAAAATATTTGTTTTCTTACGTGCAAAAAATCCTAATTTTTTTGATTTTTTACGATTATTTGGTTGATATGTTCTTTTCATTCTTCCACCTCCAGACATAAATCTACATTATTATAATAATATAATTTCTATTTTGTCAATTAAAACTTAGTATTTGAAGGTTATTTTTATGAATTTTATTGCTTATATTTTAATTTTTTTAGAAAATTCGACAAATTTCCACAAATCCACAATCTTGTTGAAAATAATTTTCATCCTGTTAAAACCGAATCTGTGGAAAATGTGGAAAACTTATTTTTCCTTTGATATTATATGATATAGATTGTTGAAAAAATTGTGGATTTATAGTGGATTATTTTTTTTAGTTAAAAATAGTTTATTTTTTCCTCAATTTAATGTAGAATAAAACGTGATTATTGATCTTGTGGGGAGATGGTAGGATGAATGTAGATATTTTATGGTCTAATTTACTTAGTCAAATAAAAGATGAACTAACATCTCTTTCTTATAGTACATGGTTTTCTGAGACAAAACTATATAAATTAGATAATGAAATTGCTTACATAATTGTACCGATGCCCATTCACAAAAAGCACTTAATTGATAATTATTCTTCTTTAATTACAACAAAATTAGCTGATTTAACTGGTGCTAATTATGAACTTAACTTACTTTTAAACGAAGAAATAGAAAATGAAATAAAAGAAAAGAAAATAGAGCAAGAAAAATTAATTATTAATAATAAAGAAACTAATGATTTTAATGTTAATTCTAATCTTAATAAGAAGTATTTATTTGATAGTTTTATTGTTGGTAATAGTAATAAATTTGCTCATGCTGCTGCTTTATCTGTTGCAGAAAATCCTGGTAATATGTATAATCCATTATTTTTATATGGAAATAGTGGACTGGGTAAAACTCATTTAATGCATGCTATTGGTAATTATATTGGAGAACATTCTAATAGGAAAGTTTTATATGTTACTAGTGAACAATTTAGACAAGATTTTGTTAAAGCCAATAGAAAAGACGATAAAGGAACAAACTTTAATTATATAGATTTTTTTAAAAATAAATATAGAAATATTGATGTTTTAATAATAGATGATATACAATTTTTAGGAGGAGCCAATCAATCACAACAAGAATTTTTCCATACTTTTAATAATCTATATAATGATAGTAAGCAAATTATTATATCTTCTGATAGGTCTCCTGAAGATCTTAAGTTATTAGAGGATAGACTTAGGACTAGATTTTGTTGGGGACTAACAGTCAACATATTTCCTCCAGAATTCACTCTAAGAACAGAGATTTTAAAGAAAAAAATTATTGCTGGAAACTTTGAACAGGATATACCTGATGAGGTAGTAGAGTATATAGCATCAAATATTGGACCAGATGTTAGGCAATTAGAAGGGTCTGTTACTAGACTTATTGCTTATTCTGCCATTATGGGAGGAGAAAGAATTACTCTTGATTTGGCAATAGAGGCTTTGAAAGATTTTATCAGTAAAGGAATAGGGGAGAAGAATGATATCCACAGAATTCAGAAAATTGTATCAGAATACTTTCAAATTTCTGTTGAAGATATAAGAAGTAAGAAAAGAAGTTCTAATATTTCTTTTCCAAGACAAATAGCAATGTATTTGTGTAGAACGCTTACAAGTGAATCTTTTCCTAAGATTGGTACTGAATTTGGAGGTAAAGATCATTCTACAGTAATGCATTCTGTTGAAAAAATAGAAAATGAAATAAAGGTTAATAAAGATTTAGCTAATATTATTGAAAAATTAAAGAAAGATATTGGGATTGTGCAAAAATAAATTTTTTCAATATTTTTTCCACAATAAAAAAGTAGTTAAATCTTTAGAAATATAAAGAGAAAATGTGATTTTTAACGTTTTCCACAGTAATAATATAAATAGTATAAGAAAGAAGGAATAATATATATGAAATTTACAATTAAGAAAGAGTTATTATTAGAAGCACTTAGTAAAGTATCTAAGGCGATATCTACAAAGAATTTAATACCTGTTTTAGCAGGAGTTAAATTTGAATTAAAGAAAAAGAAATTAACATTAACTGCTAGTGATAATGATATTACTATTCAAACAATTATTGATTCTTCTAATGAGGAAGAATTTAAAATTGAAAATGAAGGAAGTATAATTATACAAGGTAAATATATTCTTGATATAGTAAGAAAGCTTCCTGATCAATTTATCAATATTGAAGTAATAGATGAATTAAAAATACTAATTTACACAGAAAATAGTGAATTTAATTTAAATGGTATTAGTGAGAGTGAATATCCTAATGTTGGATTAGAAGAAAGTAAGAAAAAAATTGATATAAAAGTAGGAACTTTAAAAAATATTGTTTATCAAACAGCTTTTGCATCTTCTAATGAAGAAAGTAAACCTGTTCTTACTGGTATTAATTTCAATATAGTAGGGGATATATTAGAATGTAATTCTACTGATTCATATAGATTAGCTAGAAAAGTTATTAAACTAGATAATGTTAGTGAAGAAAATTATAATATAGTAATTCCAAGTCATAATATCTTAGAATTTACAAAAATTTTAGGTGATGATGAAGATATTATTGAATTACATATATTTAATAATAAAATTTTATTTAAAACTGGTAATTTAAAATTTGAATCTAGATTAATAAATGGTACTTATCCAAATACTTCTAACTTATTGCCAGACACTTCATTTTTAGTTGTTAGTACTAATTTAAATGATTTTTATAATGTAATTGACCGTGTTAGTATTTTAACAAGTGATAAAGAAAAAAACATTGTAACATTAGAAACTCAAGGAAATACTTTAATTCTTAGAAGTAGTTCTGTTGAAATTGGTAGAGTAGAAGAGAAAATGCAAATAGAGAAAAATAATAGTGAAGAAATTAAGATTTCATTTAGTGCTAAATATATGATGGAAGCTTTAAAAAGTTTTTCCACAGAAACTGTTAATTTACATTTCGTAGGGGAAATTAAACCTATTTTAATTAAATCAAATGAAGATGAAAGCTTAACTCAACTTGTTTTACCTATTAGGACTTATTAGAGATTATTATCTCTTTTTTTTTAGTTAAAAAATTAATTTTTGTGTATTATATATATGAAAAAGATAAATAAAAATGTTTTTTCGACAAAAACAGTCTTTTTTTGAGTTTTTTTTATGTTATTTTATGAAGAAAGCAGTTAATGCTTTAAATTTTAGGGGGAAAAATGATAATGAAATATGAAATAAGTAAAGGAACTTTAGCAGTTGTTCCAAATGATGAAAATAGTAGCTTAATATATGAGGATGATAATAGATATATTATTGAAGAAAATCCTTATAAAATAATGGATGAAAGTTGCAAGTATTTTGGAAGTACATATGAAGGTAGAAAAAATGGTGCAAGGACTATTCTAGGTGCTGAATATAAAGTTCCTATAGTTATTGAAGACAGTGATAATTTAATAGTTTTTCCTACAACTTCACCTTCATCGGAAGAATGTTGTTGGATAACTTTAAAAAGAGTAAAAAATATAGAGAAAATTGATCAAAATAATACAAAGATTATTTTTGATAATTTAGTAGAATTAATTGTACCATGTTCTTATAGAACAATAGAAAATCAATTGTCTAGGGCTTCTAGATTAGATTTGATATTAAGAAATCATAAAAATAGTTAATTTTGACTATTTTTTTGTGCTTTTAAGGCTTATTTATGGTATAATAAGTATGTGTGTATAGGAATACTGATATTAGGGGATAGGTGATTATATGTATCTTTTTGACGGTTTAAAATGAAAATTACTAAAATAAACTTGCTTAGTTTTAGAAATTATTCTAAATTATCTTTACCTTTAGGCAAAAATATGAATATTTTTGTTGGTGATAATGCTCAAGGAAAGACAAATATTTTAGAAGCAATTACTATTTTATCTTTAACAAAATCACATAGAGTAGGTTCTAATCCGAATATTATTATGTTTGGTAGAGATAAATGTAAAATAAGTGGAGTTGTAAAAAAAGAGAAAATTATTTCTAATTTGGAAGTAAATATTACAAATGATATAAAGAAATTAAATATAAATAAAACAGATATAAAGAAAGTTTCTGATTATATTTCTCATTTAAATGTTATTGTTTTTACTCCTGATGATTTAGAAATAGTTAAAGGATCACCTAATGTACGAAGAAATCTATTAAATATACAATTATCACAAGTATCAAAAGAATATTTAAGATATTATAATGAATATAACAAATTATTAAAAACAAGAAATGAATATCTAAAAATTCTTTTTAATAATAATATTGCTGATACTAATTATTTAGATATTATTACTGAAAAACTTATTGAAAAAGCAGTATTTATTTATCAAAAAAGAAAAGAATATTTAGATTATATTAATTTGAATATTGATAAATATTTTTATGATATATCTGGCGAAAATGGTATGTTGATAAAATATATTACTAATATTAATATAGAAGATTTTGATAGTGAAAGTATAAGAAAAAAATTAAAGCACATTTTTAAGAAAAATTATATGAAAGAACTTAATTACGGTATGACTATATATGGTCCTCATAGAGATGACTTTTATTTTGAATTTATGGGAAAAGATTTAAAATTATATGGATCACAAGGACAACAAAAGTTAGCTATTTTATCTTTTAAATTATCTGAAATTCCGATATTTAAAGAATTTTGTGGAACTGAACCAGTTTTATTGCTTGATGATATTTTTAGTGAATTAGATATAAAAAAGAGAAATAAATTGTTAAAAATAATAAATTTAGGTAATCTTCAAAGTATTATTACAACAACAGATTTGAGAAATATTAATAAAAAATATGTTGAAGATGCTTGTGTTTTTAACGTTAAAAATGGAAATATAGAAAGAAAGTAGGTAGTTTTTATGAATGAAGAAAAAGTTGAAAGAGAATATGATTCATCTGCAATACAAGTTTTGGAAGGACTAGAAGCTGTTCGTAAAAGACCTGGTATGTATATAGGATCAACTAGTTCTAGAGGGTTACATCATTTGGTTTGGGAAATTGTAGATAATGCTATTGATGAGGCTTTAGCAGGTTATTGTTCTCATATTGAAGTAACTGTTTGTAAAGATAATAGTATTATTGTTAAAGATGATGGACGTGGTATACCAGTTGATGTTCATCCAAAAACTGGAAAAAGTACTGTGGAAACTGTTTATACAGTACTTCATGCTGGTGGAAAATTTGGAGGTGGAGGATACAAAGTATCTGGTGGTCTTCATGGTGTTGGTGCTAGTGTTGTTAATGCTTTAAGTGATTGGTTAGAAGTTAAAGTATATAAAAATGGAAATGTTTATTATCAACGTTATAGTCGTGGAGGGCATCCAGATGATGATTTAAAAATAATTGATAAATGTAGTGAAGATAGAACAGGTACTACAGTACAATTTTTACCAGATGATGAAATTTTTACAGAAACAACAGTTTATGATTATGAAATTCTAAAAAATAGATTAAAAGAGTTAGCATTCTTAAATAAAGGTCTTAGAATAACTTTATATGATGAAAGAGAAGCTGATAAAAAGGATTCATTTTATTATGAAGGTGGATTAATTGAGTATGTTGCTATGCTTAATAAAAATAAAGGACCTATTCATGAAACTATAGTAGATGTTGAAGGTGAAGATAAAGATATTAAAGTTGAAGTAGCACTTCAGTATAATGAAACTTATAATTCTAGTATTTATTCATTTGTAAATAATATTACAACTCCTGAGGGTGGTACTCATGAAGATGGAGTAAGACGTGCTCTTACACGTATTCTTAATAAATATGCTAGTAATCAAGGAATTTTAAAGGAAAAAGATGATCCTCTTACTGGTGATGATGTACGTGAAGGTGTAACTTTAATAGTTTCTATTAAACATCCTAATCCACAATTTGAGGGACAAACTAAAACAAAGCTTGGTAATAGTGAAGTTAGAGCTATAGCTGATAAAATTTTTTCGGAAGCTTTTGAAAGATTTTTAATGGAAAATCCTGATCAAGCTAAAATTATTGTTGAAAAATCTATGACTGCTAGTAGGGCAAGAGTTGCAGCTAAAAAAGCTCGTGAACTTACTCGTCGTAAGGGTGATTTAGATGTTACTAATTTTTATGGAAAATTATCAGATTGTAAAAGTAAAGATGCAACTGTAAGTGAGATTTTCTTAGTCGAAGGAGATTCTGCTGGAGGTTCTGCTAAAAAGGGTAGAGACGGTATGACTCAAGCAATTTTACCTTTACGTGGAAAGATTTTAAATGTTGAAAAAGCTAGACTTGATAAGGCTTTGAGTAATGAAGAGATTCGTACTATTATCACGGCGTTTGGTACTGGAATAGGGGATGATTTTGATTTATCTAAATTAAGATATCATAAAATTATTATCATGACAGATGCTGATGTTGATGGTAGTCATATTCGTGTTTTATTACTTACTTTATTTTATAGATTTTTTAGACCTATTGTTGAAGCAGGTCATGTATATGCTGCTCAACCACCACTTTATAGAATAACACATGGTAAAACTAGAAAATACGTGTTAGATGATGATGAAAGAGATGCATATCTTGCAACTATTGGAAATGTAAAATATGAAATAGCTCGTATGAAAGGTCTAGGAGAGATGGATGCTGATGAATTAAATGAAACAACTATGGATATAAATACGCGTGTTTTAAGAAAAATTACTGTTGATGATGCTATTGCTGCAGATGAAGTTTTTTCTAAGCTAATGGGTGAAGAAGTTGGCCCTCGTAGAGAGTTTATTGAAACTAATGCAGCATATGCTAATTTGGATATTTAAGGAGGTTTATTAAATGGATAGATTAGAAAATAATAATATTGTAAAAGAAGTTCAGGATTCATTTTTGGATTATTCTATGAGTGTTATAACAGCTCGTGCAATTCCTGATTTAAGAGATGGTTTAAAGCCTGTTCATCGTAGAATTTTGTATTCTATGTATGAATCTGGTTATACTCCTGATAAGCCTCATAGAAAAAGTGCTAAAACTGTTGGTGAAGTTATGGGTAACTATCATCCACATGGTGATTCTTCTATATATGAAGCAATGGTTCGTATGGCACAAGATTTTTCTTATAGATATATGTTAATCGATGGTCATGGTAATTTTGGTAATATTGAGGGTGATGCAGCAGCCGCAATGCGTTATACTGAGTCTCGATTATCTAAGATTTCTCTTGAATTACTTAAAAATATTAACAAAAATACTGTTGATTTTACACCAAACTTTGATGAAAGTGAAAAAGAACCTGTTGTTTTACCTTCAAGATTTCCAAATATTCTTGTTAATGGTACAACTGGAATAGCTGTTGGTATGGCTACTAATATACCTCCTCATAATTTGAGTGAAGTTATTGATGGATGTGTTGCTTACATTGATAATCCTGATATTGAACTTGATGGATTAATGCAGCATATTAAAGGTCCTGATTTTCCTACTGGAGCTACTATTTTAGGTAATAGTGGTATTAGAAAGGCTTATGAAACGGGTAGAGGAAGCATTACTATTAGAAGTAAGGCTCAGATTGAAGAGAAGTCTGGTAAACAATATATAATAATTGATGAAGTACCTTATGGTGTTAATACTTTGGAACTTAAAAATAAGGTTGCTGAATTAGTTCATAATAAAACAATTGAAGGAATTGCTGATTATCATTCTGATTTAAAGAATGGTATTAAGATTACAATTACTTTAAAAAGAGATGCAAATGCGCAAGTAGTTTTAAATAAGTTATATAAACATACTTCATTACAAACTACTTATGGAATTATTTTCTTGATGCTAGATCAGGGTGTTCCTAAAACATTAGGTCTTAAGGATATTATTGTTAAATATATAGATTATCAAAAGGAAGTTATTATTCGTAGAACAAGGTTTGATTTAGAAGTTGCTGAAAAGCGTGTTCATATTTTAGAAGGTTTGAAGATTGCTCTTGATAATATAGATGCTGTTATAAAATTAATTAGAGGTTCTAAGAGTGATGAAGAAGCTAGAAATGGATTAATGAATGGATTTAAATTATCAGAAATTCAAGCTAATGCAATTTTAGAGATGAGATTACGTCGTTTAACAGGTTTAGAGCGCGAAAAAATAGAAAATGAACTAAATGACTTACTAAATACAATTGCAGATTTAAAGGCTATTTTAGCTAGTGATGAGAAGATATTAGAAGTAATAAAAAATGAATTGCTAGAAATTAAACAAAAATTTGGTGATGAGAGACGTACTAATATAGATATGACTGCTATTGAATTTATAGAGGATGAGTCTTTAATTCCTGAGGAAGAAATAATTGTTAATTTAACAAAAAATGGTTATATAAAAAGATTAAGAACTGATACTTATAAAACTCAAAATCGTGGTGGAGTAGGTATTAAGGGAATGTCTACTAATGAAGAGGATTTTGTAGAACATTTAATTTCTATGAGTACTCATGATTATATTTTATTCTTCTCTAATTTAGGAAGAGTTTATAGAATGAAAGGTTATGAAATTCCTGAATTTTCTAGACAATCTAAAGGTTTACCTATTATTAATTTATTGGCATTAGATAAAAATGAAAACATTAGTTCGATAATTAGTATAAAAACTGATGATGATTCTACTAAATATTTAATGTTTGCAACACGTAATGGTATTGTTAAACGTACTCCTATTGAAGAGTTTGATAATATTAGAAAAAGTGGTAAAATTGCTATTATTTTAAGAGAAAATGATGAATTAATAAGTGTTAAAAAGACTTGTGGAAAAAATGAAATTGTAATCGGAGCTAATAATGGGCGAATGGTTAGATTTGATGAAAATGAATTAAGATCTATGGGACGTAGTAGTTCTGGAGTTAAAGGTATTGATTTAGATGGAAGCTTTGTTGTTGGAGCTGAAGTTATAGAAGAGGGACATTTAGTTTTAATTGTTACAGAAAATGGTTATGGAAAACAAACTGTTATAGATGAATATCGTAAGACTCATAGAGGAAGTAAAGGTGTTAAAGCTTTAAATGTAACAGATAAAAATGGTACTATGGTTTCTTTAAAATGTTTATCTCCTGAGTCGCAATTAGATTTAATGATTATGACTAATAGTGGAATTTTAATTAAATTACCTTTAGAACAAGTTTCTACTTTAAAAAGAGCAACACAAGGTGTTAGATTAATTAATTTAAAAGGAGATCAAAAAGTTGCTACTGTTGCTTTAGTAGAGAAAGAACAACTTGATGATAATGTTAATGATGATGAAACTAGTATAGAAAATAGTAGTGGTAATGAATAAAAAAACGCTTCAATTTTGAAGTGTTTTTTTTGAAAAAGTTTTTAATTAAAAACTTTTTATTGATATAAAAGATAAAAAATAACTTGTGGAAAAAATTATTTCAAATAAAATTAATGTTTCACGTGAAACATTTTTATCCACAGATTTTGTTTAAAATTACAAATTATTTCCCGGGAAATAATTTTTTAGTTATAAATTTTATAAAATTTATATATTTAGAAAATTGTCTATACATTTAATTTTTTTCTAATTTAAATTTTAATTATTTTAAAAAATAGATTATTTTATGAGCCAATACTAATTTTGATCATAAAAAAGAAGATATTTTCTTTTTGTTAATTCTAATATACATCTATTTTTCACAAAAATTTTAATTTAAAAAAAATATATAATGTTAAATAAATAATATGTTTATAAATTATTTCCCGGGAAATAATTTTTGATTTTACCTTTAGGATGTGGCTTATCTTACGATAAGCCATCAAAAAACCACCTGC
>CAJUTW010000050.1 GCA_910589335.1 uncultured Bacilli bacterium
TAATGCATTTTTATTATCGCTTAGGAAACTGGAATTTACTTTTCTACTTCACGATATTTTAAACACTAATAAAAAAAAGACTTATAAAAAGTCTAAATTTCTCCATCAAGTACACTTATACTAGCAAATGTTCTATTTCTAAGCTCTTGATATAAATTACATTTTTTATAAACCTCTTCATTATTCCCTCTAGCAACAACTCTCCCTTTATCAATGACAACAACTCTATCTGCAATAGCCATCATTTCTGGTTTATGAGTAATCATAATAATTGTATGATCTTGTTTTAAATCACATAGAATTTCTCCAATTTTAATTGTTGTATTAGGATCAATATTACTAGTAACTTCATCTAAAAGTAAAATTTCTGATTTAGTTAAAAGTGAACGAGCTATAGCTAGTAACTGCTTTTGTCCTTCTGTAAATAAATGTTTATCCTCACCAATAATAGTATTATAACCTTTTGGTAAGCTTACAATATAATCATGTAATCCAACTCTTTTACAAACTTCTATTTGATTTTTTATATTAGAATCAATAAGTGATAAATTATCTTTAATACTCATTTCAAATACAAATGGTTTTTGAAAAACACCTGATACATTGGAAAAATAAACATTGTTAGAATAATTATAAATACTTTCATTATCTATTAAAATCTCTCCAGATTTTATTCTATTTAATCTATATAAAAGATTTACAATTGTAGTTTTACCACTACCACTATGTCCTATTATAGCATTTATCTCATTAGGATAAATTTTAAATGACACTTTATTAAGTATTAAAGAATTTCCTATTTGATAGCAAACATTTTTAAATTCAACTGTTCCATTTATATAATCATTATCTATATCACCAAAATCAATTCCTTTTTGATGAGAATAATCTAAAATATTTTTAATTCTATTTACTCTAACTCCGTAATTACTTAAGTTCAGCAAATTATCTAACATCAAATCAGTACATGTAATTGTCATTTCAAAATAACTAATTAATAAAACAAGTTGATCTAATTTCATTTTATTATTTATAACTAAATAAGCTAAAAATATGTATAAAAGAATTTTTCCAATATAAACAATGAAAGGAATTGAACAATATCTAGTAGTCATATAATCTCTTTTCTTTTTATACTGTTCTTTCCATTTTCTTCTTGTCTTATCTAAATTTTTATCTAATCGAGGCATCATATTAAGTGTTTTAACTTGTCTTAAATTTTCAAGCATTTGAGTTAATATATCTACATTTTTATCTTCATATTTTCTTGTACCTTCAAAATATTTTGAAACTTTTTTTGAATTATTATTCATAAGTTTTAAATATAATAGATTTAAAAGTAATGCCATAGTTGCAACAAAAATATTATAATACATAAAAATTCCAAATATAATTAACAGTTTTAATATACTCATTGATGCTTTAACAACACAATCTATAACATCAACAAGCCATCTAATATCATCACTACAAGTTTCTAATATTTTACCCTTAGATATTTTTTTAAATATCTCATCATTATTTGCAACTTTATTAAAAAGCATTCTTTCAACTTCAATATGATAAAAATCAGCTAGTACTGTATAAGTATAATAATTCCAACGTAAAGTTCCAAAATATATTATATAAAAAATAATATATAATACTACATAAAACCAAATACCATTAAAATTATCACTAGTAACCATTGCAATAATACCAGATGTTGCAATAGGTGGTAATAAACTTGCGATATTATTAAGTCCTGAACTTACAAACATCTGAATAATTACAAAATTCTTTTTATCATTAATCTGCAATAATTTTTTAAATATTTCTACATAATTTTTCATAATAATTAATTTCTAAAAATCCTTTTCATATTCAACATCTGATATTTCATATTTTTTAGTCCTTGAAATAAATCCTAATAATTTTGTTGAACCCCATCCAATCATTGCTAAAATAAAGAAATATATAATTCCAAAAATAGTAAATTCTGGTGCTGTTTCTGTAAGTAATCCTATAATAGATGCTCCTGCACTCATTGAAGTTACAATTGTTAAACTATTAACAGATGAAGATGTTACATCTTGTTTTATACCATCAAATAACTTTTGTGCAGATGTTACATAATTTTTAGTCATTGTCCATAAATATTTTATATAATCTAAAGTATCTTTAAGAGTTTCATAACGATATCCAGATATCGCTAAAAATTCAACAAGCTCTTCATCACTTTTGGCAATTTTCTCTCTTGTTGGTAAATAAGTACTCATCTGATTAATTCTACCATCTATTAAGTTAATAGTTTTAGCATACCCTTCAAGCTTTGTTGTAAATGTTACAATTTCAGCTCCTCTAACATTAGAATTTTCTTTAACATTATCAATTTTTTCCCAAATACTTCTATGAATATTTAAATATCTATGAAGTTGTCCTTTAAATTCACGAATAAATACTTGTTCTTCTATATATCTTTCAATATTTTCAGAAGACTGTTTTTTATTATTAATAAAATAGTATTTGTCTCCTCTAACCACATCATATTTTTCATTTGTAAATTCAAAATACTTTTGTTTTTCAGTTCTAGATAATAAAACTTGTATATCTTCTTGTGTTACTTTATCACATACAATAAAATATGGATAAATATTCTCTATATTAGCAAGTTCTTTTGGAACAGGTGCTCCAAGACTAAATAAATAATTAAATGCTGGAGTAAGACGATGTTCATAGTAATCTTGAACATGATCAATATCCGCAAACAATGTATCTTCACTAACATTTTGATTATTTAAAACAATTAACCCATCTTCAAATATTTTTACTTTAATATTTAGAGCTGTTGTAAACTCTACATATTCTTCTCCAGAAACTCCATAATCTATTTTTCCAATTTCTAAATTTTTACGAAATTCAGTTAATTTTTCTGGATCAAGTGCCAATTGAGTTTTACAATCTCTTAAAAAATCATAAATTTCAGATAGTTGTAACATTGTTCTTTGAAACCAACCACCTATATAAACATTACTTATTTTCATACTACTACCTATACTCCTATTCTACATTCTTTGAAAAAAATTTACAGTCAACAACTTCAAAACCATATTTATGATATAATCCATGAGCTGCTTTACGAAAGTTTTTTGACCATAATTCAATACATACACAATTATGTTCTTTAGCTATTGCAAAAGATTCATCTAATAAAGATGTTCCAATATGTCCTCTTCTAAAATCAGGTCTTACACATACATGATTTAATATTGCATAAGTATTCATTCCTTCATATATAGTTGGAATAATATTAATCTTTGTATGAGCAACTATTTCATTATTAACAATACCAATAAGATAAATTTGGTTTTTATCACTTTCATTTTCTTTAAAAATTCTTTGAGCATAATCTAAACTAGTATTTTCATTAAAACATTCATTACATAATTTAATTATCCCTTCTAAATCATCATAATTAGCAATTCTAAATTCTACATTCATTTTTTAACCTCCTTATTTTTAAAAGTAATACTTAAAGTACTACTCCTCTACTATTAAAATTATACAATAAAAAAATCTTATTTGTCTCTTCAATTGTAAATAAAGTGTAAAATTTGTCATAAAAAAATTAGTAAAACAAAAAAAGAGCATTAAGCTCTTGATACATATTTACCATCTGCAGTAGAAACTATAATAGTTTCTCCTTCTTCTATAAATAAAGGTACTCTAACCATTAAACCAGTTTCACATTCTGCATCTTTTAAGGCATTATTAGTAGTATTTCCTTTTACTGCTGGTTCTGTATGAGTAATTACTAATTCAACTTTATCTGGTAAATCTATTCCTAGTATTTCTCCCTCATAACTAGTAATATAAACTTCTAAATTTTCTTTTAATAATTTAGCTTGATTACCTATATTTGAACTAGGAATTTCCAATTGTTCATAACTTTCCATATTCATAAAATAGAAAACATCATTCATATTATATAAGTACTGCATTAATTGTTTTTCTATTCTAGCAGTTGCAACTTTAACTCCAGCATTAAAAGTTTGTTCAAAAATAGCTCCTGTTCTTAAATTTTTAAGCTTAGCTTTAACAATTGCTGCACCTTTTCCCGGTTTAACATGTTGAGTTTCCATTACAACAAAAATATTTCCTTCATATAAAATTGTAATTCCGTTTTTTAAATCATTTGTACTTATCATTTTTTCACTCTCCCTAATAAATTAAAAAATAAGTGAACAACTTATTTTATTTCTTTTCCTTATGCACTGTATGTTTTCTACATCTAGGACAGTATTTCTTAATTTCAAGACGTTCTGTTGTATTTCTTATATTTCTTGGTTCTCTGTAATTTTCTTCTTTACATTCACTACATACTAGAGTTTTATATTGTCTATTTCCTACTTTAGCCATTCTTCTTCCCTCCTTACGCGTCTATAGGTATTTTACCATAATTTTTATATTTTGCAAAAGAATTTTGTATTTTTTAATAAAATATTAAACTATTTTCCTTTAAATTCTTTAATTTCAGGCTTTAAGTTAACATCTGACATTTTATCTACTGGCAAAAAAACATCTTCAAAATTTATCTCTTCAACCTCAAACTTGACTTTATCTGCACTTTTACTTTGTTTTAACTTATAATCACGACACTCGCGAAAAGTAAAAATTACAGCTAAAGCTAAAGCTCCTGCAAAAAACATTTTAAAATTTTTAATTTTCATAAGTCCCCTCCTAAATTGTTTAAATTATAACATAAAACTTAAAAAAATTCAAGAAAAAGAACTATAGTAATATAGTTCTACAAAAAAATCATTACTTCTAAAAGTTATTTATAAATTTCAGCATATTTATTTGTTACTTCTCTTGTAATTCTATAAGTTACTAAGGAAGCAAAATCTGATGATGAGTTAGGATGTGATGAATCAGGAGATGTAACAATTATACTCATTTTTGGGTTATCATAGGGAGCATAACCAATAAATGAACTAGTAATTGTTTCGGTATCAATAACTCCATCATTATCTGTATCAATAAAACTTTGCGAAGTTCCTGTTTTTCCAGCCGGTTTCATATTTTTATCCATATAACCAACACCATAACCACCTGGACTATTTAAAACTGCAACAAAACCTTCTTTTACCCTATTCATATATTCTTCTGAAGTATCAATTGTATTTAAAACTTTTTTATCTATTTTTAATTCAAGCTTACCAATTGAATCTGTACTACTAGACGAATGAACTTCTTTTAATAAATGTGGTACTAATCTTTCGCCACCATTAGCAATTGTATTAACATATTGTGATAATTGCATTGGGGTATAAGCTTCATATTGTCCCATAACAAAGTCTAATAAATTTCCAGAAGCCTTGTCTTTTTTCGCTCCATAACCATTACTTTCAACTGGTAAATCTATTTCTGTTTTCACTCCCAAACCAAATGAGTGATACATATTTCTATAAGTATCAAAAGCTTTTTGATTGAAATTTAATTTCATTCCACGATGATATTCTTGCCCATTAACACGAATTGCTGCTTTAAATTGATAAACATTACTACTCTTAGCAAGTGCTGTTATATCATTTATTACTCCTAAATTATTTACAGAAGAACATTTCTCAGAAACTCCAGCAACCTTGACACACTCATCAAGCATCTTCTCACCTATTTTTACTGCTCCTTCATTATATGCAACTAACATCGATGCTCCTTTAACAACAGAACCAGGAGTAATTGGTTGCATTAAAAGACTAGTTGTATTATCAACTATTTCTCCATTTACTATTCTAGCTCCTGCCATAGCTAAAATCTCTCCAGTTGCAGGTTCTTGAATTATAACACTAGAATGATCATAAAAATCTGTATTAGCTTCTCCTTTAGCATTTCTTATTTGTTCAGCTAATATTTTCTCAACTTCTTGTTGAAGATTTATATCAATACTTAATACAATATCTTTTCCTCTACTACCTTCTTTTAATAACTTTGTTTCATGAGAATTAATTACTTTATAAATTGCTTTTTCTCCATGAAGATATTCTTCATATTGTTTTTCAAGATAACTAAGTCCTACCCTGTCATTTAAACTATATCCTTTTTCTAAATAATAATCTTTTAAATCAGCTGGAATTCCTTGAGTAGAAGTTGAAACAGTACCTAGTATACTCTTAAAAGTATCTCCATAAGGATAAACTCTTTCCCAATCAATTTTCGTATTAAAACCATTTAAAAGATTGTTATTCTCAGAAACAAACGCATATTCACTATCACTAACATTACTTTTAATTATTTTTTCCTCATAAGTATAACCTTTATTCATTAAATAAAAAATATAAGCTATTTTCTTCTCCTCTGAAGAAAAATCTAACTTTTCTAATTCTATTCTCGATAACTTTAATTCATCTAACTCTTTTTGTGAAATTTTATGTTGCTTTACTTTATCTTTTTCTAAATCAGTCACAAGCCTATCACATTCTTTTTTATTTTTCGCAAAATAATATTCTCTTTTAGCCCTATCAGTAATTTTTTCATAATCTATTTCTATATGATTTGCCAACATTTTAGCAGAAGAAATCATATCTTGATTACTAGTTCCTTTCTTTTTCTGATAAGTTATAGTTTTTAAAGATTTATTATCTACTATTATATTATAATTTCTATCATATATTCTTCCTCTAGGAGTACTAGGACCAAAAACTTTATCATAAGTTAATAAAGCAATTTGTTCACTAAACTTATCCCTATTAAAAATCATAACATCTACTATTTTAAATATTACTACTCCAAAAAGAAATAAAACTATAAAAAAGTATATATTAAATCGCTTATCTATTACTTTATCATAATTAACTTTTTTTCTCACTCTCTTTTTATTTTTCATTTATTTATTCACCTATTACTAGTTTATCACATAATTTATAAGTTAATTCATATATTTTTCTAAGAGGTGATTTTTATATATAAAGAATTAGTTAAAAAATACATTAATAGACTTTCTATTAATGATTTAGAAAAATTTGCAAAAAAAAATAACATTTCATATACCAAAGAAGAATTAAATACTGTCTATAATTTTATTTTAAATAATTATAATGATTTATTAAATGAAAATATTAGAGTATTTGAAAATATTAAAAATAAAATTAGTCCTACACTTTATAAAAAACTATTAAATTTATATATTGAGTATAAACAAAAATATTTTTAAAAGAAGCATTAATCTTGCTTCTTTATTTTTTCTAATAAATTATTATCAAACTTTTTATTTTTAATCATTTCTATTTCAAATTTATAAGGAGCAAATTCTTTATCTACATATGGTGTTTCTAATATTTTTGAAATGTTTTCTAATCGATTATTATAAATTATATTTATTAATGTATTAAAACCTATATTACCAAATCCTATATTTTCATGTCTATCTTTATGTGATGCTACTATATTTTTAGAATCATTAATATGTATACAACCAATTTTTTCTATACCAATTAACCTATCAAATTCATCTAAAAAATTATCAAAATTAACTATATCATAACCACCATCACTTAAATGACAAGTATCTAAACATACACCTATATGTTCTTTATCTAAAACCCCATCAATTATTTCCTTAATTTCTTCTTGTTTTGAACCTATTTCAGTTCCTTTTCCAGCCATTGTTTCTAAAAGTATTATCACATTATTTGTATTTTTTACATTTGTAAGAACCATATTCAATCCTTTAATAATATTATAAATTCCTTTTTGTGCACCAAGTCCAACATGACTTCCTGGATGAAGAACAAGATATCTAACTCCTAATTTATTACAACGATTTAATTCTTCTGTTAAAAAATTAACGGAAAAATCAAACTTTTCTTCATTACATAAATTTATAATGTAAGGAGCATGAACTATAACTTTAGAATAATCTATATTATTTTCTTTCATTTTATTTAATGCTTCTAAAGTCAATTCATCTTCTATTTGACTTCTAGCTGTATTTTGAGGTGCACCAGTATAAAACATAAAAGTATTTGCTCCATATGATAATGCTTCATCTAAACTTCCTAACAACTGAGTTTTTTTATTAAAACCTACATGACTACCTATTATTAACATATATACCTCCTAATAAAGTATAACAAACTCTAACAAAAAGAAAAAGACTTAAAAGTCTTTAATTTATTACTGAGCATCTATTGTTCGCTAAAGAATCTAATGCACTAAAATCTGAACCACTTAATTCTATCTTTGAAAGTTGATCTTGCTTAAAATTACCACCTGTTGCAGTTTTAACATTAGCTCTTCTTAAGCTTCCTTCTTTATATAATTCAAGATAACCATGATTAGAAGAATCTGTTAAAGCAATATAATATTCGGCTGATTTATTACTTTCTGGATCTATGATAAATACAACGTATCCATATAAAGGTGCTCCACCAAATGGTGACTTACCACCTTTTTCTACTAAAGATTGTGTTTCCTCATTTGTTGTATCAATTCTTAAATTATAAGTACCAGCAGGTAGTGCTGAGGCTATTAATTTTTCACCTCCACCTACAGGAACACATTCTATACTATCTGACATTACAGAATTTCTAACTGCATCTATATACTTTGCTGAAATATTTACAAAAGCATCTTTTCTTGAATTTTCAATTACTTTTGAAATCGCTGGTATAGCTACTAATAATAAAATTCCCATTATTGTTATTACAGCAAGTAATTCAATTAAAGTAAAACCTTTACTATTTATTTTTTTCATATCTCCACTCTCTTTCCTATCTTATTACATTTTATAAACTAAGTTTATCATACTAATTTTTCATTTGCAATACATTTTTCTAATTTGACAAACTTTGACGGTTTAAAAAATTTTTTCAATATTTGTACTACCACAATATCTATATACAATACTGTGCATTTTTAAATCTTCCTTTTTTTTAACTTCATTTCCAGAAATTATATTATCACTTCCTGTATACGATCCACTCCCTGTGTATGAACCACTTCCTGTATATGATCCACTTCCTGTGTATGATCCACTTCCTGTGTATGATCCAC
>CAJUTW010000051.1 GCA_910589335.1 uncultured Bacilli bacterium
TACTAAAATAGCAGGTTTTTTACTTGTAGCTTTTTCATATCTTGCAGCTTCTTCTACATCTTGAAGATTTAAAACTTGAGTTTTCATTAATTCTTCCTGAGATATTTGTGAAGAATTTTTTTCATTTTTATTGTTATTTTGGTTCATCTAACCACCCTACCTTAATAACATTATAGCAAAATCAAAAAAAATTACAAAGAAAAATTGAAAAAAAATAACTTTTTAGTTATTTTTATTTCTTGAATCAAATTTTTTACGTTCTTCTGTATTAAGAATTCTTTTTCTGATACGAATATTATTAGGTGTAACTTCAACTAATTCATCAGAATTAATATAATCTAAGGCATATTCAAGTGAAATTGGTCTAGGTCTTTTTAAAACAACGGTATGATCAGAACCAGAAGCACGAGTATTTGTTAATTGTTTTCCTTTAACAACATTTACTGCTAAATCGTTATCTCTATTACATTCACCTACTACCATTCCTTCATAAACTTCTGTTCCTGGTTCAATAAACATTATTCCACGATCTTCTAAGTTACCAATTGAATATGCAGTAGAGTTACCATTTTCCATTGAAACTAAAACACCAAGTTTTCTTTCTCCAATTACTACATTTTCATATGGTAAATATTCTTTAAAAGTATGATTCATAATTCCATAACCTTTTGTTAAAGTCATAAAATCTGTTGAGAATCCGATTAATCCACGAGATGGAATTGTATATAATAATCTAACTTGATTTTCGAAATTAGCCATATTTTCCATCTTACCACCACGAATACCTAGTTGCTCTATAACTGACCCAACTGAGTCTTCTGGTACTTCGATTTGTAGTTCTTCATATGGTTCAAATTTTTGTCCATCAATTTCTTTAATAATTACATTTGGTTTTGAAACTTCTAATTCAAAACCTTCTCGACGCATATTTTCGATTAATATTCCTAAATGTAATTCACCACGTCCACTAACCAAGAAAGATTCATTAGTTGCTGGTTCTACTTTTAAGGAAACATCTTTTTGAGTTTCACGGTTTAATCTTTCTTCTATCTTTCTAGCAGTTACTATTTTTCCGTCTTTTCCAACAAATGGTGATGAATTAGTTCCAAATGTCATTTGAAGCGTTGGTTCATCTATATGCAATTGTGGTAGAGGATTAATATTATCATTATTACATATTGTTTCACCTACTGATATATCAGCAAGACCAGCTATTGCAATAATATCTCCTGCTTCTGCACTATCTATCTCTATTCTATTATATCCATAAAAACCAAATAATTTTTGAATTCTAAATTGTTTTGTTGTACCATCTAGACGACAACAAGTTACCATCTCACCAGTTTTAATTTTACCATTATGAACACGCCCAATTCCAATTCTACCGACAAAGTCATTATAATCTAATAATGCTGGTTGAAATTGTAATGGACTTTCTGTATCTCCTGATGGAGCTGGAATTACTTCAATAATTTTATCTAGTATTTCTTTAAATCCAGGAGTTTGAGTTGATGGATCATCGCTTAAAGAACAAGTATTATTGATTGCAGATGCATAAATAACATCAAAATCTAATTGATCATCGTCTGCTCCTAATTCAATAAATAAATCTAAAACTTCATCTACTACTTGCTTACATCTAGCACTTGGTTTATCAACTTTATTGATAACTACAATTGGTTTTACTCCTGCTTCAAATGCTTTTTTTAGAACAAATCTTGTTTGAGGCATTGCTCCCTCATAAGCATCAACAACAAGTAACACACCATCTACCATATTCATGATACGTTCTACTTCTCCACCAAAATCAGCATGACCTGGAGTATCTAAGATATTTATTCTTACTCCATTATAGTCAATAGCCGTTGTTTTTGCTAAAATAGTTATTCCACGTTCTCTTTCTAAAGCATTAGAGTCCATTGATACGTTTGACACATCTTCATTATCTCTAAACATTCCAGAATGCTTTAAAATACCATCAACTAATGTTGTTTTTCCATGATCAACATGGGCTATTATTGCTACATTTCTTTTTTCCATTTTATACACCTCTTTATATGTCGCCACTAAGTATAACATAAAAATAAAAAAAATACTAGTTTTTTCTAATATTTTTCTTTATATAAAATATAATATTATTTACTATCTTATTTTTTCTTTCTCTTTTGTATCAATGATTGGTGTTCCAAAATTGCTAAAATCATATTTTTCTAAAGATTCATTAAATATCGATTCAACTAGAACGGGAACTTTATTAGTAAACCAAATATCATAACCTTCTGTTTGAGAACCATAACCGTCTCTTTCTGAAAAGTTTTCTATTTCTAAAACTGTATAACCTTCTGGAATAATTATATTTCCACCTGTTATTTTTCTTGCTGATGATTTTTCTGTTAATAAATTAACTCTTACAAAAAATATGTGTTCATATGGTTCAAAAATCTTAGTTGTTTCTTCTTGAGTATTTTCCTCAATTTTCTCTAAAGCTGATTTTATTTTTTCTTCTATATTTTTTTCTTGATTATCTAAATTTATTTCAGTTGTATTATTCAATTCATCGTTTCTAGTTTTATTTAAGCATCCTGAAAATGATATCATAGACATAGTAGCAACTGTACTAAAAATTGTTAATTTTTTTAAATATTTTTTTTGCATATTTAATTTCCTCTCTTTTTTAAATAAATATTTTTTAGCTGTTACGATTAATAAATTCTTTATTAATTCCTTTTAAATCTTTTACATAAGTTTTTGCAATTCTTTCTGTAATTTCGTTAAATTCGTAACTATTCTCTTTCTTTTCTATAGCATAATATAAACTATAATTTTTTAAATAAATTGGGTATATATTTATAAAATCCCACTCATCTTTCTCATTATCTTGAAATAAGGAGATTTCTGGTATAGTTAATGATAATTTAATAAAAAAATCTCTAACTATTATTTTTATATCTTCGAATTCTTTTAATGAATATTTATTTTTATCTAATAAAGCTAAATAATTATAATTTGAAAGTGCACGTTTTATTTTTTCTAGTTTAATAATTATATTTTCTTCACTTTCATCTTGTCGGTGAAGAATTTCTTGTAATTCATTGGGAAAAGATTTTAATAGTTGTTTTAAAGAGCTTTTTTGCATTTCTCTTTCTTGCGTTATAATATTTTTTGAAATTATATCTTGTTCTTCTTCTGGTAAAAAACTAAAAGGATTTATTAGACCTGTATTTTGAAGAGTTTGATGATAGCTATGTCCCATCAAACCTATCCAAAATGCATTTTCATAATCACTTTTTATATAATCTATTTCTTTATCAATATTTTTTAATCTCTCTTTATAAAATTTATCTTTTTTTATAGGCTTATATCCATAGGTTGCAAAGCCAAATTTTGCTCTTGTTAAATCACCTAAAGTTGCATCGGCTTTAATAGTTTGATTATTTTCCTCAAACTCTATCCAATAATGTCTCTCCCCATCTCCACATTCTATTCTTGCCTCACAATTTAAAAGTTCATTTAATATAACAGAAAAAATATCTTCTGAGTAATTTTTACAAATAATATTAAATTTAGAGACATTTTCTAAATCAATTTTATTATTTAATATTTCATCTTTTAAAACAGCTGCTTTTTTTCCAATTAAATCATATTTACAAAAATGCCATCTAGTATCATATGAAAATAATTGGCAAACTCGTAAATAAAGATATCTTTTCTTTTGCTCTAAAGTAAAATTTTTTCTTTCTTGTAATTCTTTTGCTAATTTTTCTAAAATATTCATTTAAATACCCTCTTTTTATAGTGGTATATTATAATACAAAAAAAGAAAAAAAGCAATTATATTTTTTGCTTATGAACTATTTTCTTTTTTGCTTATGAACTATTTTCTTTTTTAAAATTTTTTTATAAATAAAATTAATTATAAAAATAGCAATTAATATTCTTATTGGTAATTTTAGTTTACTTATATAATTATTTATCAAAATCCAATTATTTCCTAATGAATAGCCAAAATAAACAAAAGCTAATGTCCAAGGAATTGATCCTATTGTTGTATAAATTAAAAATTTAAAAAATGACAAACGCATAATACCGATTGGAAGGGAAATTAAAGTTCTAACTATTGGAAAATTTCTTCCTATTAAGGCTGCTAAAAGACCATATTTATTAAACCAAGAATCTGATTTTTCTAGTTCCTCTTCTTTCATAAAAAAATATTTGCCATATTTTTTAACAAAAGCTTTACCTCCAAAATATCCCATAAAATAAATTACTATTGCACAGAAAACACTTCCTAATAGTCCTATTAAAAATGCTCCAAAAAAAGAAAATATTTTTTTACTAGCAAGAATTCCTCCTGTTGCTAGAATTGCCTCGCTAGGAATTATAATAATTACAGCTTCAAGAACCATACCTAGAAACATTCCAAAATATCCATAATTACTTATTAAATCAATTACAAAATCTGCCATTTAATCACCTATTTAATAATATGAAAAAAAGAATTAATTTAGCATTAATTCTTCGATATACTCTTTTAATGTTTCGTATTCTTTTTTATGTAGATTATCTAGTTTAGGATGATGATTTCTTATTATTCCACCATCAAATGTTTTTAACATTTCATAATCATTAGCGTTATCACCAATAACTTTAAGTAAACTTAAATCTAAGTTTTCCAAATTAAATAATTTTTTTAAAGCTTTTTCTTTATTAACTATTTTATTAATTATATTTATATGAAATCTACTTGCATAAATATTAACATTTATTTTACCTTTTATTTTATTTATTATAACTTCTTTTTCTTTATCGTTAGTACAATTAATAACAATTTTTACACAATCATTATAATTAAATGTTTTGTTATAACCGTCATCTAAATAATAATCACAATTATTTTCATTTAAAATATAAATTATTTTTTCTATATCTTCTTTTTTTAATAATACTGTATCTAAACAATAATCTACATTATTAAATATTTTTGCTCCATCTTCACAGATAAGATAAGTATATGGAATTTTATATTTATCAATTAATATTTTTAAATCTGAATAATTTCTTCCTGTTATAATGCAAAATATGTTGCCTAAATCTACAAATTTTCTTATAGCTTCAATATTTTTTATAGTTTGTTCTTTTTTCTCTAAATAAAAAATTGTTTCATCAAAATCACTTGCTAAAATCTTCATTTTTCTATCCTTTTATTTTTTATTATTATATTATAAAAAAATATTATAGTCAATTTATAGTAATTTAATTAATTTATATTGTTTTCCAGATTGTTATTAAGATATCTTCATATGAGTTATAGCAAGTATAGATAATTAATTGACCATCATATTCTATTACATTTTTTCCATTAGAATCAATTAAGTCTGTTGATATATTTTTACCAATAAATTTATTAATCATTTGGTAATTAGTGATAGTTCCATCTGTTTTTTTTATATAAGCATTAGTATTTAATGACATATTCATAAGTTTGTTAAATCCTTGATAATTATGATCAGCAATTACTTCCTTTGAACCTAATTTAAAATATGCTGCACTATCTACTTTATCTACAATTGATTGAGCATTATAATTTTCATCCGTGTTTAAATTTGCATTATATACTGCAACATTTAAATCAATTGATGGAAGAAATAATCTTCCAACTGTTCCTAATTTTTCACTTTCAGAAGTTTTGTTAACTTTTCTAATGATTTTTTTGTCTTCCTTAATTGTAGCTTCTTTCAAATCAACATCATTCATTTTTTTACTTATTTTCTCATTTATAGATGTCGATGCTAGTAAATATAAATTATCTTTATTTAAAACTAAATCTTTTTTCATAGCAAAAATATTTTTATACAAAATATTTCCCATAATAAGTGATATTAAAAAAATAAATAATATTATCTTTCTTTTTTTCATTTTTTATCCCCCATTTATTAATAAACTTTTTTAATTATTTTTGGTAAGCTTTCTAACATAAATAAGCATTGCTCTTCATTAATTTCAAAATTTTCTAATTCTTTTTTAGCATTTCTTAATCTTTCTTTAAATAAATCATGAGATGTATTGACACCAGTAATTTTTTTGATATCTAACGAATCTTTATAATAATATTTTAAAAATATGCGAATTTTTTTTACTAGTAAATTTATTCTTACTAATTGGCATTCTGTAAAATTATTTTTACAAGATAAACAAACTTCTAGAACACTTAGCAATTTATTTAGTTGATTAATATCTAAACGATTATTTTGAAATAAAAATTCTATAATATCTATTTTTTTATCTAACATATCAAAACGTTTATAAAAAGGATCTGTCTCATCATAAGACATTTTTTCAAAAGAGTTATACCATAGATCTAGAAAAGTCTTATTTTTTTGACATAGAAAATATAAATTTATTGGATAATTATTTAAAAGATTTTCCATTATTTCTAATGCATAATTTTGAGGATTTAATGCTAAATTACTTATAAGATTTTCTTTTTTTTGAAAATATGTATCTGATATTTTTTGATTATTTAAATTATATTCACATATGCCATTAAAATTTATAGGTTTTGCTAATTTTTTTGTAGTTGATGCTATAATAATAAGTTTTAAACATTTTAAAGCATTTATATTCGTCTTTTTAGCTAAATATATGCTAAGATTATTCAAACTGCATAACTCTTTAGTAACCTGATTAATAATTACAATACCATTTCTAACATAATCTTGCATAATACTAATCTCCCCTTTAAATTGGTTGTTATTATAACATAAATATAAGAAAAAGTAAATTATAAATTATTATGGATATTAATTATTATGGATATTAATTATCCTGTAGCAAATTTTTTCCATACTACCATTGAAATTTAATAATAATTTGTATATAATATTATTAGAAAGAGAACAAAGTTCGTAACTTGTATGTGATTCGCTCCATTGGGAAATCTGTTCGAACTTTATGTTTGAACTTAACATATAGAATATCAATTTCTAAAAGAAGTTGATATTTTTTTGTGTTTAAGAAAGGACAGATTTATAATGATTAATATTATTAGTAAAGAAATACCTATTGAGAAAGATTTAAAAAAGAAAATCGAATTTATATGTGATTTTTGTAATACTACTCCTATTTTTATAAATGGTAGTATCAAAAAGATTGAACATACTAATTTATCTTATATTGAACCTCATAGAATATTATCAATGGAATAAATTTTCTAGCATTTAATTATTCAAAATCTCTTTATGTAGGAAATTTACAAAATAATATTGAATTTAATGAACTTGAAGATTTTATAAAATCATTTAATTAATTTATCGTTTTTATCAAACATATCAACTTCTCTTTATGTTGTTAAAAGGCATAGTTAAAACAAACTATTGAAAATTTGAATTATCAAATAAATGAAGACAAAGAAGAAATAAGTGAGCTTAAATCTACTATAAATAATTTAAAACAAACTATCTCATATTGGAAATATAAATTTGATAAATTGATTTCGTTCCTACATAGTAAAATTCATAACTGGTATGATAAAGATGATAAATATTTAAATGTTATTAATGATATGTATAAAGATGAAGTTCTTGATGATGAAGATATTGAAGATATAGGATTAAGTACAGAAAAAGATGATTATGAATTATAATTTTTATTATAAAATTATATTGAATTTAAAAATGCTAACCAGTGGCTGGCAAATTAAAAAAGAGGAATATTAATGGCAATTGCTACACTAGAAAAAACAAAAATAAAATGATTTATCAAATAAATAATACATTTGTTGAAACAAACTTTATGATCGGTAAAATTATAGTTGAGAATGAACAAAACGGAAATATTCGTGCGGAATATGGTAAAGATGTATTGAATAAATTATCAAAAAAATTAACTAATAAATTTGGAACTGGATTTAGTAGAACAGGATTACAAAATATGAGATTATTTTATAATAAGTATAAAAATTGCCAACCACTGGATAGCAATTTAAGTTGGAGCCATTATTGTTATTTAATTTATATTGATGATGAGCGAAAATTTTATGAACAGGAATGTATTAATTCTAAATTGTCTAAACGAGAACTAAAAAGACAAATAGATTCATCACTATTTCAAAAATTATTGCTTTCAAAAGGAAAAGTGAATAAACAAAAAGTTTTAGAATTATCTAAAAAAGGACAAATAATTAGTAATCCAACTTATATATTAAAAAAAACTTATATATTTGAATTTTTAGGTATAAAAGAAAACAAACCACTTCTTGAAAGTGATTTAGAAAAAAGTTTAACAACTCATTTATCTTCTTTTCTTATGGAATTAGGAAAAGGTTTTATGTATGTAGGAAATCAAGTTAGAATTACACTTGATAATAATTTCCATTATTATGTTAATTTAGTATTCTATAATAAGATTTTAAGGTCTTAAGTTTTGATAGATTTAAAAATGACTAATATGAAGCTTGAATATGCAGGTCAAATGAATATGTATGTAAACTATTACACCAAAGAAGTTAAAAATGAATTTGATAATGAAAGTATAGGTATAATTTTATGTACAGGTAAAAAAGTGTAACGATGGAATATGCCCTAGTTGGACTTTCAAATAATATATTTGCACCTACTTGCACATATTACATACCAAATAAAGAACAATTAATAAACGAAGTTAAAAAGTAAAAAAAAAGGAAGAAGTAATTCTTTTTTTATCTATGTCTTCTTCCAAATGATTCTACTTCATCCATATCTTGATTTTGTCTATCTATTGATTCTTGTTGTCCAAATAATCTTTTATCTAATTCTTCTTCTGCACTCGGAGAAGAAAAAGCAAAGCAACTTTGTATTAACAAAAGAAAATATTTTAAAGAATCAAGTAGATACCATAGAGCAATTTAAA
>CAJUTW010000052.1:0-3950 GCA_910589335.1 uncultured Bacilli bacterium
GATCCATAAATTGAGAAAGTTGTGAACTACCAAAGAATTCTTTCATAGATGCAGCTACTGGTCTAATATTAATCAATGTTTTAGGAGTTACTTCCTCCATCTCTTGTGTAGTCATTCTCTCACGAATAACTCTCTCCATTCTTGAAACACCAATTCTAAATTGATTTTGTAATAACTCACCAACTTGACGAATACGTCTATTTCCTAAATGATCAATTTCATCAAAATTACCCACACCATGTAATAAATTTAAATAATATGATACAGATGCATACACATCAGAAATAGTTAATCTTTTAATATCAAGTTCTTGATCATTACCAATAACCAATATACTTTTCTTTTTATCACTAGGATCAACCACTTTAATAATTTGAACTTTATTAAATGTATCTAATTCTTCATTAACATTAGCATCAACTACACCATAACCACTTTTTAAGGCCTCTATAAGCTCATTAATATTAGCCTTAGTAATTTGAGTACCTTTTTCAAATACCACATTACCATCAACAGTAATAGCCTCAGCTAAAGTTTGATTTAATAATCTATCACTAACACTAAGTTTACGATTAAATTTATAACGACCAACACGAGATAAATCATATCTAAATTCATCAAAAAATCTAGTAATAATTTGATTTTTAGAAGAATCAAGTGTAGCTGGTTCTCCTGGTCTAAGCTTTTCATAAATTTCAATTAAAGCCTCATCTGTATTCTTAGTAGAATCTTTAGCAATAGTATTCTTTAAATATTCATCTTCTCCAAACATTTTAAGAATTTCATCATCACTAGATAAACCAAAAGCTCTAAGTAATGTTGTAATTGGAACTTTTCTAGTTCTATCAATTCTAACATATAATACATCTCTTGCATCAACTTCAAACTCTAACCATGTACCACGATTAGGTATAATTTGTGATGTAATTAATTCACGTCCATTTTTATCAATTTCATGATTAAAATAAACACTTGGTGAACGAACTAATTGAGAAACAATTACACGTTCAGCACCATTGATAATGAAAGTTCCACTATCAGTCATCATAGGCATATCACCCATGAATATTTCTTGTTCTTTAACCTCACCTGATTCACGATTAAATAAACGTACTTCTACTCTTAAAGGTGCAGCATAAGTAGATTCACGATCCTTACTCTCTTTAATCGAATATTTAGGCTTATCAAAATGGTAATCTCCAAATTCAAGCGATAAAGTTCCAGAGAAATTTTCTACTGGAAATAAATCATCAAATACTTCTTTAATACCTTTTTCAATAAACCAATTATATGATTTTTTTTGAATTTCTAATAAGTCTTTTAACTCATAAGAATTTCTAATTCTAGAGAAATTTCTTCTTTCTCTATAGTCACCACTTTTAACTATTTTAAATGACACTATTTTTCACCCCACATATAATTATTTTTTAAAAAATCAAACTTAAATTTGCAATTTCTATTAATAGCATAAAGAATACACCAAGTCAATTACAAACTACACTTAATAATGAAAAATCCTTTTTTCTTATTAAGAACTTCTACATTATAATATTTTTTCAAATCTACAATAAGCGATTTAGCACCCTGCTCTTTCCTAATTACCAAAAAAAGTTTTCCATCTTTTTCTAAATAATTACGAGCATTCATCACTATATCATAAACTATTCTTTTACCAGCCCTTATCGGAGGATTAGTAACAATACAAGAATACCTAGAATTAATTTTTTCATAAACATTACTTTCAAAAGCATTAACATTTAGAAGTTTATTTTCTTTAATATTAATCTCAGTCAAATGAAGTGCCCTTAAATTAACATCTACCATATCAACACAACATGAAGTAACTTTATTTAAAACAATTCCAAAAACACCATAACCACAACCCATATCAAGAACTTTGCCTCCAACTTCTTCAAGCGGGATTGTTTCAAGAAGAAGTCTACTGCCAAAGTCCAAACCGTCCTTAGAAAATACACCATTATCTGTGTAAAAAACAAATTTCTTTCCTAACACAAAGGCATCATTCCTAACCATCTTGCTAGGTAAATCAACGTTTTCAAAATATTGCCCCATTTTATCGCCTCTATTAAAAAAGAAAAAAGAAAACGTCGTAAAAAATTACTTAGTTTTCTTCCTTTCGAAACATATAATAAACTAATTTTAAATATTTGTCAACAAAAATTTGATAATTTATTTCAAATTAACAAAAGTCGTGCTCCATTTGTTAATCCAGAAAATTTAACAATATTATTACTATTAATTATATTCCCATCTATTCCACTATAAAGCATTGCGTTAGTATTAATTTGATAATAATTACCTGACATTTCTCTAACTGAATTTTGAATCAAACTTATAATATCTGAAACTTTTTCATTAATCGGTATATATATATCATATTCTTCACCAATAGTTAAGACATATATACTTACTAATATTTTATCCACATAATCAACTCCATATAATAAATATATTATACAACAAATTAAATAAGAAATAAACAAAAAAAGAAGGAGTAAATCACTCTCCTCTTAAAAAAATCCTTTTTCTCCATTACTTACAAGTTAGCAATTCTCATAAATAATACGCGTTGTTCGTATAAAACATGAGTCCAGCTCTCACATTCAATGTTTCTATCAAAACCTCACCTGTCTACATAAAACTAAAAAATATTCAAAATCAGTTCAAATAGTTATCTAGTATAATAGACGCATCATATATCTATGATACCTAAATAATGAGTCAGTACGTTCCAATGGATTGATTAAATCCTAATAACATAAGCATGATAGCTTATAGTATAGAAACATTTACTACTTTCAATAGAACAATAGCATTAAAATCATTCTATTAAGCATAAAACACTTATCAACATATAAACAACAATCAGTTAAACAATAACTTAAAATCATTATCATTTATTATTGACAATATTATTGTACTACACTAAAAAATTATTGTCAATAACTTTTTTTATTTTTTTAAAGAAAAAAAGATTCCAAATTAGGAACCTTTTACAAATTTAAAACAAAGAATCTAAATCAGATATATCAACATCCGAATTTTCTTCTAAATCATCATCTATAATGTCATCATCCATTATATCAGTATCAGAAATCGAAACACTATAATCATCTTCTTCTAATTCAGTATTCTCAATTTCTGTATCTTCATCTTTTATTTCGTCAGCTAAAGACAAACCTTTTTCATTTAAAAACTCAAGAGCAGCTTTTAAATCTTCTGCCATATTTTTATCAATATTATTATTCTCAATCATAATAATAACCTATCTAAAACTCTATACCTGAAGTTTTAGCTTGTTTAAACACAGTTCCTAAACTATCTCTAAAACTATTTATACCATTACAAAATTTATAAAGATTTTCATAACGTTTATTCATATTAGTATACCAAGTATTTGCTTTTGCTCCACCATACCATGCTTCTTTATTTAAAGCCTCTACATGAGCAACTAAATTATTCATATGATTTACTAATGAGTTTAAATCATCACCTAAATCATTATAAGTTTTTCTTGCAACTTTTGGAGCTATACCTCCACTTTTATTTGCCATCTATATCCATCCCTTCTTTATAATATTATTGTTCTTGTTGCATTGCTGCAATAGTCTTTTCTAATTCAGCAATTTTTGATTCCAAATTATCAACTGATCCAACTACATGTAAAACATAAGCTTGAAGTTCAGCTGATAATTTCTTTTCAATACCATTTTTTGATTTAGTACATGCTTCTTTATATTTTTCTGATTTTTTATATAAACTTTGAGCAAGATCTTGCCATCTTCCTTTAGTTCCTTTATGCTCTTTCAATACTTTAGCATGTCTGTGAATTTTGTTCAAATCTTCAATAATACTTGTTAAATCACTTTGAATTTGTTTTTCATAACTAGTAGCTGCTTGAGCATTTAAATATAATTCCTCTCCAACAT
>CAJUTW010000052.1:3960-8442 GCA_910589335.1 uncultured Bacilli bacterium
ATTAGTTATATTTAATTTATTATTCTTAGGTAATGCCATACACCATACTCCTTTCCTATTATCATAATACCAGTATAACACAATTTAAAATAGATGCAACAATTTTTATTCAATATTAACAAATTTTATAAATTCTTGTTTACCATTATTTATTACTACTGCATCATCACGCGAAAGATTATTACTAGAATAATCATTGTTTGTTATAAACAATTCTTGTTCATCTAAATCCCCTGAGACAAATATTCCATTTCTTAAATCTGCTAAATTATACCAATCAAAATTATCAACACTTTTTAATAATCTATAATCATCGAATATTAAAAATGTTACTTTATTACTATCTTTTGATAATATAATTAGATCATCTAAACTTATAATTTCCTTACTATCTTCTTTCAATTTTTTTAAATGAAGTGCCAATTTACTATAACCAAAAATTGTAATTATATATTTATTATTATTAGAAGTATCAGATAAAGCCTTTTTAATATTTTTATATAAAGTACTTATAATCAATTTAAAATTAGAATTGTAAAATTTAATATTTTCTTTATCTATAGTAAAATAATCATAAGATGATAATACTATATTTTTTGTATTATTTAAACATGAAAACATATTCAAAAGAGCACTTGAAAAATTCTTTATACTAACTTCTTTACCAAAAGTAATAATGTTAATTAATTTATCAAAATCATAAAAATAAGGACATGCACTCTTAGTATCTATTCCAATAGGCATAGAATTCAAAGATATAATCTCATTTTTAAATGTACTAAGAGTTACTGTATTTGGAATTATTGGAATTCTCATTGCTTTTTTATTATTCATCATTTTAGTTAATTTATCTATAACATAATTTAATTTTTCTTCATAGCCTAAATATTCAAATACTAATGAAGTTTGAAATTCATATGCATTTTCTTCAATAACACAAATTCCTCTACCTGGATTATCATTAGGAATTACATCCTTAGAAGAAAATACCAAAGAATAATCAGTCGGATCAGCTAATTTTAATGCAAGTGTATTTGAAAAATTGTTTTCTAAAATATATCCTATTGATGTTGATACACCAGCAAACACCATAAAAATTCCATATCTAAAACATTCTCTAGTGAATGGGCCTAAAAAATCTTCATATAAATCTTCGAATTGTTCTTTAAACACATCTAAACCATTAATAATAACAATGATATTAGGAAATCTACTTTTTCCAATCTTTGTATCATTTTCAAAACTACCACCATTATTAGAATAATATTTTTTTCTATTTTCTAATTGTTTTTGTAAAAAATAAAACATTCTAGTTACTTTAGATTTTTCATTAATAGTTATTACTTCTCCAACTTGAGGAGCCATTATAAACTTTCTTAATGTTTCGGCTCCAAGATCTACTATATACATATTAACTTCATCTACAGAATGACTAGTAATTACCGAATAAATCATTGTAGATAGTAAAGTAGTCTTTCCACTTCCACTAACTCCAACAATATAAGTGTTTCCTCCATTTGTTATTGGCAAAGTAACTGGTCCCTGTTTCTGATTTTTCGGATCATCATATTCACCAATAAGAGGATTAATATTAAAAGGTTTAATCTCTATATTATATTTCTTACGAAGATTATCTAAATATAAAATTTTCGGTACATTATCAAGCCATAATTGTTTATATTTAAAATTATTCTTATTAGCAAGTTCTATAATGTATTGTGAAATATTTATAAGTTCTTCTCCTAAACTTTCTTTCTTATCGTTTTTCACACCATCTTTAGAAACTGACTTAATAATTTCACCTAAATTATTAATAAATCCAATTGATGTTGAAATTTTTGATTTAATTTTATCAGAAGGAATATAACCTACACCAGTATAAGCAGATTGTCCTTTTACAAAATATTCATCGTATCCAACTTGTAAATAAAATCTACCTGCTTCTTTTATAAAAGCTGCATCAGGTTTTCTAATCATTTCATTACTGTCTTCCGCAGTTTGCACTTTACAACATAATTTAAATTTAGAATTTGACCATATTTGATCATCAACAACACCACTAGGCTTTTGAGTAGCAAGAATTAAATGTACACCTAGTGAACGTCCAATACGAGCTGCTGATACAAGTTCATCCATAAAATCAGGTTGTTGTGCTTTTAATTCCGCAAATTCATCACAAACTATAAATAAATGAGAAAGCGGGGCAGTTAATTTTCCATCTCTAACCAATCTCTGATATTTATAAATATCAATATTACCTGTATTTAATTGTTCTTTCGCTTCATTAAATATCCTCTGGCGTCTTTGTAATTCACTTTTTATAGAAACCAAAGTTCTTTTCATTTCTGATTGATCAAGGTTAGTAATAGTTCCAACCAAGTGTGGTAACTTAACACCCGTTTTTCTATTTTCAAATGCTCCTGCTAAACCTCCACCTTTATAATCTATCAAAACAAATTGTACTTCATCAGGACTATAATTAACAGCTAAAGATAAAAGATATGTTACAATACACTCAGATTTACCAGAACCAGTCATACCAGCAATTAATCCATGAGGACCATGTTTCTTTTCATGTAAATCCAGATTTAATAAATTACCATTAACATCAACACCAATAGGAGTCATTAAACTATTAACTATATTAGAAGTTTGCCATCTATTTACAATATTTAACTGCTCAACTCTACCAACACCATACATTTCAAGAAAACCTAAACTATCAGGTAAAGAACCAGAATCATCAATTTCTATTTTTAAAGGAATATTGGAAACTTTAGAAATACATTCCTCTATATTAATATCAGAATAACTGCCTCCTGCAAATTCTGGCTTAAACTTTTGAATAGAATCAGTATTCATTTCAGAAGTAAAATAATATCCTTCTTTTTCATCATAATTAACAAAATTTTCACAACCATCAGGAATATTATTAACTCTTTCATCGAACATTAATATACCAAAACCAAGTTTACTTTTTTCTTCTAAAACATCTTTTACAATCTTTAAATTCTTATACATAGAAATATTATCAGAAATAATCAAATAATAAGGAAAATTTTTCTTATCATTATTTTCATCAGATTTATTCTCTTCAGTATTTTTTTGTCTATTAATAAATATTTTTTCTAAATATTCTGATAACATTTGTCCTTCATCAAAAGTAGTTGCATAAAATCTAAAACTTTTATCAGGACTAAAACAATAATTAGATGTTTTTAAATAATGAAAAGATGAAGAAGCTGCATTATCTGTTAATATAACAATTCTAAGGTCACCATAACTTTGAAAAGCAATTAACTGCAAAAGAATCGCATTGATATAATATTTTTTATAAGAAATATTTCCAATAAAAGCACAAATATTTTTATCATATAAAGATAAATAACATGGTGTATCTTTTAAATATTTATATTTTTTTACTAAATTAGCAGCTTTATCTATTAATTTATCATTAATTTCACTATATTCAGCTCTATCATAATGTATATCTGCATATAAAGGTACATCACCTAATCCTAAACGAACAGATAAAAAGTTTTCGTTATCATAACCTCTAGAAAATAAATTAGAACTTTTATTATAAATAGCATCTCTACATTCAGGTAAAGATAAATATCTTTCTATCAAAATTGCTTTTTGCTTATTTGAAATATTATTAAATAATTCTTCTTTTTCTTTTAAATATTTATTATAAACTCTATTTCTTTTTAATTCAGTAGCAATATTACTAATTTTTTCATAAAAACGTTCAATAAAAGGCCAAGCTATACTTGTAAACAACATAACAACACAAGTAATAATAGACATCATATTATCTTCAATAGTACCTTTTCCAGAAGATATACTAGAAAAAGCTTGAAATCCAGAATATAGTGAAGTAACACTCATTAATGCAGAAGGAACCATTTGTAAAAACAACGGATTACCTCTATTTATACTTTTTTGAGGTGGTGGAGCTACTGTTAAATCTAATTTCTCAAAAGCATTTTGAAAAACAGGAGTTTTATAAAAATAATCCTTTTCATCATAAAAATCTTTATAAAACTCTGAATTAGCTTTATAGTCTTGATAAACAACATTAAGTTGTGGATCACCAAATTTATCAGAAAAAATATTAACACTAGAGTTAGGATTATTAATATAAATATTTTTACCTAAAATTAATATTTTAAGACCCATTATAAAAATGGTATCAAAATTACTTAAATAACCAAATTCTTTTCTTGCATTATTGATATAGACTGGAATATTTTGATTTAAATTTTTAAAAGAAAATTTTCCATTTACAAAACTTAATTCTAATTGCTTTGGAGAAATAATAGGAAAATTAATATCACATCCACTATTACCACATGTTAATGTGGTATTATCCAAAATTCTAGTACAAACATAGCTACTATCATAGACAGGAGCAATGTACATAAGAATAGTTTCTGTCCCATATACAACTAATTGATAAAAATTATAATATTCTAATAT
>CAJUTW010000053.1 GCA_910589335.1 uncultured Bacilli bacterium
GCAAAATCCCTAAACGGAAAACCTCTTTTTTCATATTCTTCTGTATACATATTTCGAACTCCCCTCTCTCCCATATGTAGTGCTTATTCTAACACTTTTTATGTAATAAGTCAATCATTTTTTCTTTATAGTAACAATAGTAGCTCCACTATTAAAATTATCAATTTTAAATTCTTGAACATATTTATTTTTTCGTAAAACTTCTTGTGTAGTTTTACGAACTATTCCCATACCATTTCCATGAACAATAACAACCTTTTGATTTTTCATTAAATAATTATCACTAATGAATTCATTTATTAAAATTCTTGCATAATCTCTATCCGTTCCATGTAAATCAAGTGTAGGTAAATAATTATATAACATCATCATATTCAAGCACTTCTTTCAAATCTGGTATAGAAAACCTAGATCCAATTCTAGTAACAGAAATAGCTCCAGCAATAGATGCATATTTAATCGAATCATATAAAGAATAATTATTTCCTATAAAATAAACAAATGCTCCATGAAATATATCTCCAGCTCCTGTTGAATCCAAAGCAGTAACTTTAACACTAGAAATTAATTTGTATTCTCCATCTATTTTTGTAAAACTCCCATTAGCTTCCAATGTTATTATTATATTAGTATTAAAATATTCCTCTAACTTTTTATGAATATTTATAAGTTCAAATTGCTCATCAATTCTAGTAATTTTCATATTACAAAATTCTTCTGCAAATTCTTTAGAACAAATTAGATACGTTACTTTTTTCCCTAATAATTTTGTATCTTCATTAATTCTTCCTGCATCTAAAACACTTACAGCTGTAGGGTTTTTATCTAAAATATCTAATGCCGTATCAATATGTTCTCCATCAACTAATATTAAATCAGCATCTTCTTCTATATCTTTTGATAATTTTCTTATCATTTTATCTTTAGATGTTAAAATTGTTCTAGACCCATTCTTCATATTAGCTATTATATAACTACTTGAAGTTTTATGATTATCAAGTTTTTCTAAATACTTTATATTTACTCCAATATTTTTAAATTCCTCAGTAACTTTATCCCCATAAAAATCGTTTCCTATTATAGAACCAATAAACACATCCATTCCCCATTTTGCTAATAAATAAGCTCCATTACCAGCAGGTCCTCCACCACATTCTATATGTTTATCTAATCTATATTTTATATTTTCAACTGGAAATTCATTCATTGGTAACGTTATATCATATGTTGAATGACCAATACATATTACTCTCATATCTTCCACCTTCTAATATTTATTATATCAAAAAAAGATATTTCTTTCCAGAAAATATCTTAAAAAATTAGAAATACCAAGAAGAAAATATCTTTAAATTATCTATATAAATATTATCAACAATCATCCCTGATATAATAGGATAATATATTAAAAAGAAAATAAATACAGTTATTAAATAAATAGGTATAATTATATTCAATTTAAACTTATTAACAATATCTTTAAACATCAAAACTATACTTAAAATTAAAAATGGCAAAACCGGAAAATAATGATAAAGAAACATTTGTCTATTAATAAAAGAATAAGGTAAGAAAAGAGATAAAATCACAACTATCAAAAAAAATGCTTTCCTATCTTTTTTTAATAAAAATTTTATAATTAAATATAAAAAACTAATAATTCCCATCCACCATATAACGATATTCCCAATTGCAGAAATAGTTTCTCTTCTATTAGCATCAATAACCTGATTATGATACCAAACTGGTTTATATCCTAAAGGCCAAGTATACCATTTAGAAGAAAAATAATGATCAGACTCTAACTTAGAATGGTAATTATAAATATCTTGTTGTTGTTTTATAACATTTTCTATATTATTTGTGTAATTTATTCTATTATTAGGAAACATTAAATACAAACCAAAATAGATTGTTAAAGGTAAAAAAACAAAAAATAACATTCCTTTTATAAAAAAATCAAAATTTATTTTTTTATCTTTAATATGATATATAAAATAAATAATCGTTAAAGCCAAACCTCCATAAAATCCAGTCCATTTAACAGAAATAGATAAAGAAAAAAACAATCCTGATAAAAACAAATCTACATTATTCTTATTTTTAATAAATTTACACATAAAATATAAAGAACATAAAATAAAAAGTACTAAATGACTATCAACTGTACCAATTCTTGTCTGTACAAAATGAAAAGTATCCAAACTTATTAATAAAGCTGAAAAAATAGCATATTTCCTTTCTTTAAAGAGAAGTTTACCAAAATAATACATTACTATTATCATTAATATTCCAGATATATTTCCCATTAACCGATAATTAAATGGCGTCATTTTTTGTGTTACAAATATCGGAATAGCTTGTATTAACTTACCTAATGGAGGATGAACCCATTCATAAGTTTCTAAATTTTTTGTATATTCATAAGCAGTTCTTGCAAAATATATTTCATCAAAATATGAAGAATTAAAATAACTTATTTGTTTAGGTATAACATCTATTTCATCTGTCAAAGTATTTATTTTTTTATCTTTATATTTTATATCTTTTATATTAATTCTTTTTTTATTATTATCATAAAAAGAAATCTCTCCTAACGAAGAATCTTCTAAAAATAATAATTTTAAATATTTTCCTTTAGAAACAATTCTTAAATCATCCCAAGCAAATGAACCTTCTCCAACAACACTTGTAACAAATTTATATTTTTTATTGTCTAAAGATGTATAAATTTGATAAACAGCATTTTTATCTCCATTAAAAACTTTCATTTTAATAATATCTTCTAACTTATCAAATTTAATAATTACTGAATTCATAGCTTGAAAATTTTGAAAAGTATTTGGATTATTAAAACTTCCTAATCTATAAAAAGAAAGAATTCCATAAATTATAATTATAAACATTAAAGTTATATAATCTTTATAATTCATCCTTGCATTATCCTCATTAAAAAATTTCTTCATTATATCCCCTCTTTTACTTCGATTATAACATAATATAATAATTTATACTATTACAATAAAAAAAGACTCAAATAAACAAATAAAAAAAGACTCAAATAAACAATATTTAATTTATCTAAGTCTTTTACTAAACCTTTTTTCTTTCCAGTCAATAAACTTTTTAAATATTCTATTAACTAATAGCAGTTTTTCAACAATCATATACAGGAAAAATTTATCTAGTTATTAATATCTTTTACTGCTATTGATTTTTTACTCTTTCTTCATTTATAAAATATAATAAATAATTTAATGTAAATGAGAATATATATCATCATTATATTCAATAATATTTTCATTTCTTTTTAACACTAAAACTTTTTTATTATTTTCTTCAGCATATTTAATAGATTTCTCATCTACATCACCGCAGCATATAATAGCATCTTGTTGTAAAATATCATTTTCTCTTGTTTTTGTTCTTAAACATAATTGACAATATGTTTTATAAGCGTAAGTTAATGCATTTAAATCATCTATATCTAATAACATATTAGGTTTTTTAGTTAAATCTTTTCGATATTTCGCCCATGAACTACTTAAAGAATCTGTAGGATAAATATGAGCAATTAAATCTGCTGTTACTTTAGAATAATATCCATGTATTATAGCTCCTGGATAATGAGAAAAATTATCCTGAGTTAAGATACTAAATCCACAAAATGTTCTTTTATTAAAAGATTCATCTAAGTTTGATAAATCAAAAAGCGTTTGTACCCGACATAAAATATTATATTTATCCATATCCATATATGTAACTCTTTGAGTTAAATTAGGTAGAGGATATAAAGAAGAAACAATTGATTCTGTTGCATATCTAAAACATTTTTTATATAACTCTTTTAATTTACTATAAGAGCCTTCAGTTAATGAAATTGGATATTTTAATTCTCCAGATTCATCAAAGAAATCATTTATAAATAGCCAAAAACCATCTTTTTCAACATCGAATTTTTTAAAATAAGAAGAATTTATTATTTCATCTCTAATTTTAATTAAATATTCAGGTGAAACTTCTAATATATTACTCATAACAAAATCTATTCTCTTGTTTTTTATTTTATCTATTTCTTCTTTATTAAATAATTTATGTAAATGATTAATTAATTCTTCTGGGTAATCATATCCTTCTAATAATTCTGTAATTTTAATTTGCTCCTGAAGTGAAAATTTTTTAAACACATCAAAAAACGAAGTACAATTAATAAGATTAATTGAAAGTATATTTTGCGATATTAACTTTTCGCAAATAGGATATGTTAAATTTAATATATTTTCTTCAGTTATATATTTTTTAACTATAGACGGCTCTTTACGATTAAATAAAAGGAAAAATTCTGGATGGTTTCGATTATTTTTCACACAATCTTCTATTAAGTTTTTACGTGCTTTCCAATAAGCTTCTAAAGTCCAATCTTCTAATCTTTCTGTACAAACACTAAATTTTTCAAAGTAAGCATTTTTTAAACAATAATCCATTATTCTTATTATTGGATAATTATATAAAGGAAAATCCTTTTTATTAAAACTTTCAACATTTCCTAGAATAAATGGTTTAAAATAATATAAAATATTATATAAAAAATCTGAATCTAATCTCATTAGCCAATCTAGTACTTCTTCATTAGAAGAGATATAATCTAAATGTTTAAAAAAATATATAATTTTATCAACATTTTTATTAGATAAATTCAATTTATCTAATAATTTTTTAGCAAACTCTGGATGTTCAGCATTTTTTATAATAATTTCAAAAGATTTTGGAGATTCTGCTTCTATCTTCATTGCATTAAAAGAATCAAAAAACACTTCCCGATCATTTTCTACAAAATCAACATCACTTATATTTTTTATTAAAATCTCATAATAACTTTCATTCATTTTTGCTACCCCCAATTCATAAATAAACTTCTTTTAGTTGCATATTATATCACAAAAATCTCGATTTAACAATAAAATTATACCAATATATTTTTGAGGTTTACAGAAACAAACCATAATATGTCCTTATCTTTGACAGTAAATTAAGTTAATTTTTCTTTTCCTTTTTCATAGTTTTACATTAAGTTCTCATCATTTAAAGCATCAAAATATTCATCTTTTATATAATATAAACAACCAGTTTTAATTTTACAACAAAAGAATAACTTCATCTTACGATGAAGTTATTCTACATTTTCAACCAAAATTATTTATTAACCATACCACCTGGAAGTGAAAAACATTTCGCTATTAAAAGCTATTTATTCCCCTTTTTCACGTATAGCAGCTTGTACCACAGTCAAATTCGGGTAGCAATATATAAATTCAACTTAACTGATGAATTATCGCACATCCAAATTAATTATACCACATTATGATAATTAAAAATACCCCATTTCTAAAAAAGAAATTAAGCAGATTAGCTTAAAGCCTCGTAAGTTTCTAATACTAATCTATCAAATTATAACATAAAAACCTAGTTATGAAAACTAGGCTTTGAATGACTTAGAGCTTCTAAAGTTTTCTAAGCACCACTCACTAATATTATATTATAAAAATTTATTTTTATTCATTAGGATAACCCATTATTCTTAAAATATCATTAATATCTATAGAATTCAGTTTATTATCCAATTTTTTAACTTCTTTTTCTATTGCTTTTACTAAACTATTATATTGTCTTTTATCTAAAACAATTTTTAAAGATTTAATCATCATATATAAATTAGTAAGATTATCTTTAATTATATAACTAGAGTCAACTTCTTTAAATTTTAATGTGTATTTATCCCTATAGCAAAATAGACGATCGTTATGTGCACAAATATTCCTAACATTAGCAAGACACCTTAATATTTGTTTTAACAGTATATCTGATATTTTAAATTTTTTTGCTATTACTTGCCTATCACTCTGTTTTAACAAACCATAATAACTACTATTAATTCCGAACGTTAATATTTTAGTTAAAACAAAAGGAGGAATAAAACCATAATAATCCTTATAATGAGTAATAGCAAGATGAATACCATAATTATGAGAAATTTCTTTATTTATCTTATCAATTAATTTCTTTTTAACTTCTGTTTTGGCTTTATCATCTAAATTATCTAAACATAAATAGTTATCTATACCATAAATTTTAGAAATGTGATTGGACATTAATGATTTAATTAAAGTTTCTGCTTCTAAAGTATATTTTAAAATTATTAATTTCAGGTTTTTATCAAATTCATATAAAGCATATATTTCTTCAAAAGAAACATTTGGAAGGTAATTATTATTAGAATCTTTAAAATTATATTTATAACTATTAATTATAGAATAGTAAGTATATTTTTCCAAGTTTTTCAAAGCTGACTTTTTATTTTTAATAGTTACATTCTTGGATTCCAAGTATTCTAATAATTCTTCATTTGTTTTATATTGCTTCATACAACCTCCTGAAATAAAAAATGACCTAGGGCTTCAAAAGTTTCCTAGGCACTACTCGATATACTTATACCATATACTTGCTATATATGTCAAGCATTTTTCATTATTTTTTCAACAATTCCTTTATAAGTTTTATTGCCATAAATTGTGTCTATTAACATTTCGCATAGAAGCCAATTACCAGACATCGCACCCTTTTCATCATATCCTCCTTTTTTCTGTCGCAAAAATCTTATCTTTTTACACAAAAAAGACCAAGATGTTTATATCTTAGTCTAATTTATATATAAGTATCAATTATAATGGGTTTCTTTAACCTCGCATTTTTACATTCGGGTATTTTATCTGCATACCTTAATATATCATTTTTTGTAACGATTATGCGTGTTAAAAGATTTCATAATCACTTTCTATTTGTTTACCTTTTCGCGGATACTTGCTTGAGCTGCAGCAAGTCTAGCAATAGGAACTCTAAATGGTGAACAAGATACATAAGTTAAACCTATCTTGTGACAAAATTCTACTGTTGCAGGATCTCCTCCATGTTCTCCACAAATACCTAATTTAATATCATTTCTAGTTGAACGACCTTTTGTAACTGCCATTTCAACCAACTTTCCTACTCCATTTTGATCTAATTTAGCAAATGGATCAGATTCATATATTTTATTTTGATAATAACTATCCAAAAATTTCCCCGCATCATCTCTAGAAAATCCAAAAGTTAGTTGTGTCAAATCATTAGTTCCAAATGAGAAAAATTCTGCAGATTCAGCAATTTCATCAGCAAGTAAAGCTGCTCGAGGAATTTCAATCATTGTTCCAATATGATATGAAATATTTGAATTTCTCTCACTCTTAACCTTCTCAGCTGTTTCAATAACTATTTCTTTAACAAAATCCAATTCTCTCTTTTCACCAATTAATGGAATCATAATTTCAGGAACAATATTATATCCATCTTCTTCAACTACTTCAATTGCAGCCTCCATCAATGCTCTTGTTTGCATCCTTGCTATCTCAGGATATGTAACAGCTAAACGACAGCCTCTATGTCCCATC
>CAJUTW010000054.1:0-4571 GCA_910589335.1 uncultured Bacilli bacterium
AACATCAGGTCTTTCTTTTTTTGTGTCTTCCCCCAAATCATTTTACACTATCTAATTTTTATTAATCTTGACAAATTTTGTTTTTTATATTAGAATATTAGCAATTTGTTATAAAGGGGGAAATTGTATGAAAAAATTAGTAAAGATATTTATACTATTTATTTCAATTTATTTTATTGGTTCATTGAATATTAATGCTTTAACACTTAATTGTAATGGATCACTATTAAAAAAAGGCAGTAGAGGAGAACGTGTAAAGGTTTTACAAGAAATGTTAAATCAAAAGGAAAATTGTGGTTTAGCTACTGATGGTATATTTGGAAATAATACTAAAAGTTGTGTTATGAATTATCAAAGCCATAATAATTTAAAAGTAGACGGAATTGTTGGATGGGAAACTTGTAATAAACTAAATGGAACAAAAAGTTCTTCATCTAATTCTAAAAGTTCAAATAAATCTACTGCAATCAAAACTTTTAAGAGAACAAATACTGTAAAAGGTGTAGTTATAGCAACTGATACAAATATCCGTAAAGCACCAAGTACTTCAGCTAAGAAGATTGGGAAAACTTCTTTAGGAAAAGTAGTTACTATTTTAGGTCAAGAATATGATTGGTATAGAATTAAGGGTGCTAATAATAAAATTGGATATATTAGAGCAGATTTAGTTTCAAAGAATTGTATAATAGTTGATATAAGTGATCAAAAGTTAATTGTTTATACAGATGGAGTAAAAGATTGGACAACTAACGTAATTACTGGTAATAGGGGAAATCATGATACACCTATAGGTAGTTATGTATTACGTAAAACTAATTTAGCAAAAGATAGAGTTTTAAAAGGAAAAAATGATAATGGGACAAGTTATTCTTCTCCAGTTGATTATTGGATGCCATTTATTACTGAGCGAGGAATTGGTTTTCATGATGCATCTTGGAGAAAGTCATATCAATATAATACAAGTACTTATCAAGGTAGTGGTAGTCATGGTTGTGTTAATATGCAACATGAAGCAGCAGAAAAATTATTCAATGGTATAACAAGAGATGTTAATGTTGTTGTAAGAAAATAGTTAAGTTATTAACTGTTTTTTTTATGCAATAGTTTTATTAAAGAAAAAAAGGATTCAGTTTTATTAGAATCTCTTTTTTAATATATCAATGTATGCAGGATACGATCAGTGTTTTTAAAATTAATTTTAGCTATTTCTTTTAATTTATCTTCTCCATACTTTTCTACTACTTCTTCACCAATAGTATCTACATCGCGTCCTGCTCCTTTTGGAAGAGGTATATGAATACTATCGCAAAGTTTATCAAATTCTTTTAAAAATAAATAACGACTGATAATTGATCCACAAGCTACAGCTAAGTTTTTATCTTCAGCTTTTGTTATAAAAGTTATGTTCTTTTGAATAATAGGTTGATCTTTTAAATATTCATAATATCTTGCTTCTCTTGCAAATTCATCTACAATTATATAATCATATTTTGGTTTTTCCTCATTTATTAATTGGTATAATACTCTATTATGCATGATAGCTTTAATTTTATTCATATTTGTGTCTTTTGTATATTTTTCATTATATTCTTTATTATTTAGAATAACACTTCGATATTTAATTTTTTTTGCTATTTCTGGAGCTATTTTTAATATTTTACTATCATCTATTTTTTTTGAATCTCCAACACCTAGTTTCTCTAAAAAAGGAATATCATCTTGTGTTACATAGGCAGCAGTGACAACTATTGGTCCAAAATAGTCTCCAGTTCCCACTTCATCTGAACCAACAGCATTACAGTTGTAGTATTTTGCATCTATTTTTTTCTTTTCTTCTTTTTTTTCTTTTGTATTTTCTAAAGCTACTCCCCACATAGCAGCATCAACATCAGCACTAGTTCCTTGAAACATAACTTTTCCAGATTCATACATAGTTATTACAGTATCTTCTTCTTCTGCTTGAAAAACAACATATGGAATAATTTTATCTCTTTTTTTATCTTTATAATATTCAATCATTTTTGCTTTTATTTCATCATTTACTTTTATAACAACGTTCATAAATTCCTCCTTAAATTAATTCATAACAAATAAAATCAATAACTTCTTCATTAGTTAATCCTTCACTTATTTTTGTTTTAATAAGAAATTGTAATTCTTCTTTATCTAAATTTAATATAAAAGGATTACTATCAAAAAGAGTTTGTAAATTATTTATATTAAAAGCTTTTAACGCTTTAATTAGATCAGTAATTTCTTTTTCACTTCGATTTAAATATAATGGATTACTTATTAAAATATTTTTTATTTCTTTTTTACTACAGTTATTTTCTGTTAAAATTATTATTAATCTTTCAATATTTTTCTCATCTAAATTATCAATATTAATATTTGTATCCATCAGATTTTTTATTTCTTCAATAGTAAAACCAAATCTTATTAAGATGTCCATTTATTATCACCTCTTAGTAATTCTTCTTTTGAGATATTGTATTTCTTGTAGAAATTAAAGTCATTTAAAAACAAATCATTATAATTTTCTAAATTTATAATTAATAGTTTTTCTTTAGTAAGATAATTATAACGTGCTTTTATTAAATTAAGATTATATTTTAAGATTTTATTTTCAAACATTATAATTTCACTTAAATTTATTTTCTTATAAAAATTTATTTTTTCTAAAATATTATTAGGATCATAGCTTAAAATAATTGGATTATTTTTAATTATTTTACATATTTCTTTATTACTATAACCTAATTTGTTTAAATTTGTAAAATTATTATTGATAAAATCATTAGGATAAAGCAAAATAAAAGGATTATTACATATGATTAGAATAATTTCTTCTTTAGTAAAACTTAATTTGTTTAAATTTTTTAGTTTTTCTTTTAAATTATCTAAGTAATATATATTTAAAAGATATGGATTTTTTTTAATGATATTTAGAATATCTAAAGTTGAAAAACCGAATTCTTCTAAATATAATAGTTTTTTTAAGATATTTTCAAATAATATTAATATATTAGGGTAGATTGCGATTATTTTTATTATTTCTTTTTCTTTAAGACCGAATTCTTTTAATTCAGTAATTTTTTGATTTATATTATTTAAGTTTAATTCAAATAGTTCTGGGTTACTACTTAATGTATTTATAATTTTTTCTTTTTTGAAACCAATATCTTTGAAAAAAGTAAATCTTTTTTTGATAGTTACTGTGTCTTTTCCTAATAAAATTGGTTTTTCATTTATTATTTTTATTATATTAGCTTTTTCAAATCCTAATTCTTCTAAAAAATCTATTTTCTTTTTTAATTTTTGGAGTGATAATTCTAAAATATACGGATAATTCTTTAAAATATTAAAACTATCAATTTTATTGAAACCAAATTCATTTAATTCTAATATTTTAAATTTTATATTTTCTATACTTGTAAATATTATATTAGGAATGATTATAGTAATATTTATAAACTCTTCATTATTTATACTATTTCTTTTTAAATAATTATATAAGTTTTTGATATTATATAAAATTGTACCTTCGCTATAATTAGATAAAGGATAAGAATTTTTTATAAATTCAATTTTATCTTTATTATATCCAATACTAATCATGAACTCATCTAACATAACATCACCTATAAATTATTATAGCATAATTTTAATAAATAAGTTATAATGAAAATATAATATATAAAGGAGGTAATTATGAATGTTTTTGATATAGGAATAATACTTATTTTTGTTATGTTTTTTATATCAGGATTTAGAAAAGGGATTATAAAAGAGTTAGTTGCTTTAGTGGGAATTGTTGTTGTATTTATTATTTCTTTTTCATTAAAAGGAACTGTAGGTAATTTATTATGTACTTTTTTACCATTTTTTAAATTCTCAGGAGTTATAGAGGGAATATCAACTATTAATATTTTAATGTATCAAATGATTGCTTTTATGTTTGTGTTTAGTACGCTACTAGGAGTTTATGCTGTTGCGATGAAAATTTCTAAAGTATTGCAAAAATTAGTCAATTTTACTATTGTTTTAATTTTACCATCTAAATTATTAGGAGCATTAGTTTCCTTTGTAAAAGGTTATATTGTTTTATTTGCAGTATTTTTAGTTTTAATGATACCTTTAAAAAATCAAAATGTTTTTAGAAATAGTAAATTGGTTAATAATATTATATATAAAACACCAATTCTTTCAAAATCAACAAGTAATTTTACTAATTCAATTGAAGAGGTATATGATTTAGCTTCTAAAGTATCTAATAAAGAAATATCTACTAACGAGGCTAATTTAGAAACATTAGATATTATGTTAAAATATGATATAGTTACAAAAGATACAATTGAAACATTAATAAAATTAAAAAAATTAGATAATATAAATAATATAGATAAGATTTTAAATAAATATTAAGGAGAGTTTATGGAATATATAAAGTCAGTTTCAGAATTTAATGAATTAATTCAAAATGAGAAAGTTTTAGTGGATTTTTACGCAGAATGGTGTGGTCCTTGTCAAATGCTTGGAAAGGTTCTAGAAGAGGTTGATAAGGAAAGAGA
>CAJUTW010000054.1:4581-7103 GCA_910589335.1 uncultured Bacilli bacterium
TAATACAGATGATTTTTTATCTTTAGCAAAAGATTTTAAAATTATGTCAATACCTGCTGTTAAAGTATTTGAAAATGGTAAAGTAATAAAAGAAAAAGTAGGTTTTATGACAAAAAATGAATTATTAGAATTTATAGATAATTAATTTTGGGGTATTAATATGTATTGTAGAATGTGTGGAACTTTTTTAAAAGATAGTAGTAAATTTTGCTCTAAGTGTGGTGCTGAAGTTTTTAGAAAAAATTTTAAATCTAGTAAAAATATTGATTTTAAACAAGGTGAATATATTAATGAGAAAAATAATAAATTATCCGTTTTTTTAGTTTTTATAACTATCTTAATAGCTTTAGGATTTATTATTTTTGTTTCTATTTCTACGCAAAATATTATTTAAATTTAAAAAAAATAGCTGAAGATGAAAAATATATTTATAAAAAATAGGATGAATGTTTTTAAATGTTTGTCTTTTTTTGTTGAATAAATAAAAATAATTGCTTTTAAAAAATCTTGTCTAGTTTAGGATGATTTGTTATACTGATTTTATCATATAATGATTGGAGGATTAATATGCATAAATATGTTTACTTATTCAGTGAAGGAAATGCTGAAATGAGGAATTTATTAGGTGGTAAAGGAGCTAATTTAGCAGAAATGACTAATTTAGGTTTACCTATACCACAAGGATTCACAGTAACGACAGAGGCTTGTTGTGAGTATTATAAAGAAGGAAAAAAGATATCTTTAGAAATTGAAAATCAAATTTTTGATTCTTTAAAAGAAATAGAAAAAATTCAGGGTAAGAAATTTGGAGATAATTCAGATCCGTTATTAGTATCAGTAAGATCTGGAGCTAGAGCATCAATGCCAGGAATGATGGATACAATTCTTAATTTAGGATTAAATGATGAAGCTGTAGAAGGTTTTGCTAAAAAAACAGAAAATGAAAGATTTGCTTATGATTCTTATAGAAGATTTATTCAAATGTATTCAGATGTTGTTATGGAAGTACCAAAATCTTATTTTGAAAAAATAATAGATGAGGTTAAAGAATCTAAGGGAATAGAGTTTGATACAGAGCTTACTGTTGAAGATTTAAAAGAATTAGTTGCAAGATTTAAAAAAGTTTATAAAAATGCAATGAATGGAGAAGATTTTCCACAAGATCCTAAGGAACAATTAATGGGAGCTGTAAAAGCAGTATTTCGTTCATGGGATAATCCAAGAGCTATTGTATATCGACGTATGAATGATATTCCTGGAGATTGGGGAACTGCTGTTAATGTTCAATCAATGGTATTTGGAAATATGGGAGAGACTTCTGGAACTGGTGTTGCTTTCACAAGAAATCCTTCAACTGGAGAAAAAGGAATTTATGGAGAATATTTAATAAATGCTCAAGGTGAGGATGTAGTTGCTGGTGTGCGTACTCCACAACCAATTACTAAACTTGAAGAAGATATGCCTGAATGTTATAAAGAATTTATGGAACTTGCAGAAAAACTAGAAAATCATTATCGTGATATGCAAGATATGGAATTTACTATTCAAGAAGGAAAGTTATATTTTTTACAAACAAGGAATGGTAAAAGAACTGCTCAAGCTGCAATTCAAATTGCTTGTGATTTAGTTGATGAGGGAATGATTTCTGATGAGGAAGCTGTTATGAGAATAGATGCTAAATCACTTGATCAATTACTTCATCCAACATTTAATAAAGAAGCTTTAGCTAATGGAAATGTTATTGGTTCGGCTTTACCAGCTTCACCTGGAGCAGCTGCTGGACAAATAGTTTTTACTGCAGAGGATGCTAAAAATTTAGGTATTAATGGAAAAGGGGAAAGAGTTATTCTTGTTCGTCTTGAAACAACTCCAGAAGATATTGAAGGAATGATTGCTGCTCAAGGAATTTTAACTGTACGTGGAGGAATGACTTCACATGCTGCAGTGGTTGCTCGTGGAATGGGAACTTGTTGTGTTTCTGGGTGTGGTGATATCATAATAAATGAGGCTAATGAAACTTTTGAGTTAGCTGGTAAGACTTATAAGAAGGGTGACTATATCTCATTAGATGGATCAACTGGTAAAATTTATGATGGAGATATAAAAACAGAAGAAGCAGCTGTTTCTGGTAATTTTGGAAGAATTATGGCATGGGCTGATGCAAATAGAAAATTACAAGTTAGAACTAATGCTGATAATCCAAGAGATACTGCAAATGCTATTAAATTAGGAGCAGAGGGAGTTGGATTGTGTCGTACAGAGCATATGTTCTTTGATGAGGAGAGAATTCCTAAAATTAGAAAAATGATTTTATCAGAGACAGTTGAAGCTCGTGAAGCAGCGCTAAATGATTTAATACCATTTCAAAAAAGTGATTTTAAAGGTATGTATAAAGAATTAAAAGGTCTTCCAATGACTGTTCGTTATTCAGATCCACCACTTCATGAATTTTTACCTACAGTAGAAGAAGATATTAAAGCTTTAGCCAAAGAAATGAATGTTACTGTTGAACAGTTAAAACA
>CAJUTW010000055.1 GCA_910589335.1 uncultured Bacilli bacterium
GGAGAAGAATAAATAAAAAATGACTAAATTTCGTAAAATTTATATAGAAATAACAAATAACTGCAATCTCAATTGTAGTTTTTGTAGTGAAGTAAAAAGACCCAAAAAATTTATGAGTCTAGAAGAATTTGAAGAAATTTTAAAAAAAACAAAAAATTACACTAATTACATATATCTTCATGTAAAAGGAGAACCACTCCTACATCCGAATATAATTGAATTTATAAAAATAGCTAATAAATATAATTTAAAAGTAAATTTAACCACAAATGGAACATTATTTTATAAATTAGCTAAAGAACTTGGAAATTGTTCTGCTCTAAATAAAATTAACTTTTCCCTACATTCAGAAAATAACATAGATAATTATTTAGAGTCTATTTTCGAAAATATTAAATATTTATCAAATAAAACAACAGTAATATATCGATTATGGACTTTAAAAAATAATGAATTAGATGCAAATTCCACAAAAATAGTTGATAAAATAAAAAAATATTATCATCTTTCAACAGAAACAGTGGAAAAAATAAAAAATGAGAAAAATATAAAAATTTCTTCCACAATATATGTGGATAAAGATAATCAATTTGAATGGCCAACAGAATCAAATCACAAATCTTGTGGATATTGTTATGCTCTTAAAACTCATATAGCTATTTTAGTAGATGGAACTATTGTACCATGTTGCTTAGATGCAAATGGAGTAATCGATTTAGGAAATATTTTTCATGCTGATTTGGAAACCATAATAAATAATAAAAAATATCAAACTTTAAAAAAATCATTTCAAGATAGAAAGCCAATTGAAAATTTATGCCAATCTTGTACATTTAAAAAAATAATATAACAAATAATCAAATAATTTAAAGAAAAATAAAATCTTATTTGAATATAACAATACTATAGTTTATAATACGAACTGTATGAAAGGAAAGAAAAATTATGAAAATTAAAAATTTAGTAGTTGCTGATATAGCAAAAATAGTTGATCATTGTCAAGTTGGACATATGACTATGTCAGAAGTTCATGAAATACCTTGTAGAATCTTAAAAAAAGATATTGGAGGCTATATTGATTTAGAAAATAATGAAAGATATTCAAAATCCCAAAATTATGTTAATAAAAGAGTTAAAGAAGAAACTATTATTCCTCTTACTGATTATTATAATATTTTTAAAAAGCCAAAAAAAAATCCTCATCAAAATAAAGAGCAAGTATATGAAAAAGTAAAAAAATTAAAAACTCAAGGAAAAATTTAAAACAATTTATTTATAAAGAATAATTTAGAAAAAAAGATCTATTAAAATCACTTTTGATAGATCTTTTCTTATGCATAAATATAAAAAAAAATCTAAAACTATTAAAGACAAAATATATAAGAAGTGTTATAATATGGGACAGGTGATTTATATGGATAAAATAATAGTAAAAGGTGCACGAGAAAATAATTTGAAAAACGTGAGTATTGAACTACCAAAAAATAAAATGATCGTTATGACAGGCCTATCAGGAAGTGGAAAGTCTTCATTGGCATTTGATACAATATATGCAGAGGGTCAAAGAAGATATGTAGAAAGTCTTTCTGCTTATGCTAGACAATTTTTAGGTGGTTCAGAAAAACCAGATGTTGACAGTATAGAAGGTTTATCTCCAGCAATAAGTATTGATCAAAAAACAACCAATAATAATCCACGTTCTACCGTTGGAACAGTAACAGAAATTTATGATTATTTAAGATTAGCTTTTTCAAGAGCAGGAATTCCATATTGTCCTAATCACAATATTCCAATTTCTAGTCAAAGTGTCGAAGAAATGACTAATAAAATATTAGAGTATCCTTTAGGAACAAAAATGGTTATAATGTCTCCAGTAGTTCATGGTGAAAAAGGAGAACATAAAGATATTTTAGAAAGTCTTAGAAAACAAGGATATATAAGAGTACGTGTTAATGGTGAAATGTATGATTTAAGTGAAGAAATTAATTTAGAAAAAAATAAAAAAGATCAAATAGATGTTATTATTGATAGATTAGTTTTAAAAGAAGATTCAAGAAGTAGATTATTTGAAGCCTTAGAAGCAGCTACAAGATTATCATCAGGTAAAGTTGTTATAGAAATAATGGGTGAAAATAAAAAAGAAATAGTTATGTCAGAATCTTTTGCTTGTCCGTACTGTGAATTCTCTCTTCCAGAATTAGAACCAAGATTATTTAGCTTTAATGCTCCATATGGAGCATGTCCAGAATGTAAAGGATTAGGTATGAATTTACAAATAGATGAAGATTTATTAATTCCAAACAAAGAATTATCCATTTCTCTAGGTTGTATAAAAACTTTAACAGATGATCCAGAAGGACTTGATTATAAAAAACTAGAATGTGTTTGTAAACATTATAAAATAAACATGGACAAAGCTTGGAATAAGTTAAAAAAAGAACATCAAAAAATAATTCTATTTGGGTCTGATGAAATTATTAATTTTAAATATAAATCAAAAAGTGGAAATAGTTATAATAACAAAGATTATTATGAAGGAATAATTAATAACTTAGAAAGAAGATATATTGAAACAAGTTCAGCTTGGGTAAGAGAATGGCTTGAAAGATATATGGTTGAGCATACATGTGATGTTTGTCATGGTGCAAGATTAACAGAAAGCGTTTTATCTGTAAAATTAGGAAATAAAAATATTCATGAAGTGACAGAGATGAGTATCAAAAACTTAATCCCATTTTTTAGAAATTTAAAATTGTCAGCTGAAAAAAAAGAAATTGCTAAATTAGTTTTAAAAGAAATAGATGACCGTTTATCTTTTTTACAAAATGTAGGATTAGAATATCTAACATTAAGTAGAAGTGCTGGAACATTATCAGGAGGAGAAGCTCAACGTATTCGTCTCGCAACACAAATAGGCTCTCATTTAACAGGTGTTTTATATGTCTTGGACGAACCTAGTATCGGACTTCATCAAAGAGATAATGAAAAATTAATTAAATCTATGTTAGAGATGCGTGATTTAGGAAATACTCTTTTAGTTGTAGAGCATGATACTGATACAATGTTAGCTTGTGATTATTTAGTAGATATAGGACCAGGAGCTGGAGATGCTGGAGGACAAGTCATGGCAGAAGGTACTCCACAAGAAGTAATAAATAACGAAAGAAGCTTAACAGGACAATATTTAAGTGGTAAAAAAAGTATCGAAATTCCTAAAAAACGAAGAAAAGGTATAAAAAAATATTTAAAGATAAAAGGAGCAACAGAAAATAATTTAAAAAATATTGATGTAGATATTCCCCTTGGAACACTAACATGTATAACAGGAGTTTCAGGAAGTGGAAAAAGTTCTTTAATAAACCAAATTTTAGTTAAGAAAATTTCACAAGAGTTATATAAAACAAAAGATAGACCAGGTAAACATAAAAAATTATTAGGTATAGAAAATCTTGATAAAATTGTTGCAATTTCTCAAAATCCAATCGGAAGAACACCACGTTCTAACCCAGCTACATATACAGGTGTATTTGATGATATTAGAACACTTTTTACTACTACTAAAGAAGCAAAAATTGCAGGTTTTGAAAAAAACAGATTCTCTTTTAATGTTAAAGGAGGAAGATGCGAAGCTTGTCGTGGAGATGGAGTTAAAAAAATAGAGATGCATTTTTTACCTGATGTATATGTTCCTTGTGAAGTATGTCATGGTACTCGTTATAATAGAGAAACTTTAAATATTGAATATAAAGGAAAAAATATTGCTGAAGTATTAGAAATGCGCGTTCAAGAAGCATTAGAGTTTTTTGAAAATGTTCCAAAAATAAAACATAAATTACAAGTTCTTGAAGATGTAGGTTTAGGGTACATTAAATTAGGACAAAGTGCTCCTACTTTATCAGGAGGAGAAGCCGAAAGAGTAAAATTAGCTAAAGAATTACAACGTAAAGCTACAGGTAAATCTTTATTTGTTTTAGATGAACCAACAACAGGATTACATATTCACGATATTAAAAACTTACTTGCAATTTTACAAAAAATAGTAGATAATAAAGATACCGTAGTAGTGATTGAACATAATCTTGATGTAATAAAAGTTGCTGATTATATCATTGACTTAGGACCAGAAGGTGGAGATGGTGGAGGAACTATTGTTGCAACAGGAACACCTGAAGAAGTAGCAAAAGTTAAGGAATCATACACAGGTCAATTTTTAAATAAAATGCTCTAGAGGTGAGTTGATGCATTTATCTAATAAAGATACAAAAAAAATAAGAGCAATTAAATTTATAGACTGGTTATTATATATGGTAGGTTATACATTAGTATTTATATTTGTAACCAGTTTTTTTAAATCTATTTATATAGATATACATAATACAATAATATGGTCTATAATAATCGTTTTAGTTACTTACATTTTGAATAAAACAATAAAGCCCATTTTAGTTACTTTAACTATTCCAATAACAGGAATTACTTTAGGGCTTTTTTATCCGTGTATAAATGTTTTTATTTTAAAACTAACAGATTGGATATTAGGGAGTCATTTTGAGGTTAAAAATTTATATATTGCTTTATTTGTAGCGATTTTTATATCTATAACTAATTTTATTATGGAAAGAATAATTGAAAAAATAATTATTAAGGTAAAAAGTCATGGATAATATAATTTTCGATTTAGGTTTTATTCAAATTAAATGGTATTCTTTATTTATTCTATTAGCGATGTTAACAGCAAGTTTTTTGATATATAAGGAAGCAAAGAAAAAGCATATAAATGAAGAAATATTAATAAATTTAATATTTTATGGAATTATTATTGGAATTATAGGAGCAAGACTTTATTATGTTGTTTTTAATTTTAATTATTACATTAATAATTTATTAGAAATTTTTATGATGTGGAAAGGTGGATTAGCTATACATGGTGGTATTATAGCTGCTCTTATTTTTTTAATAATTTATTGTAAAAAAAATAAAATAAATATTATGCTACTTTTAGATATTATCGTAATAGGTTTAATAATAGCTCAAGCAATAGGACGATGGGGTAACTTTTTTAATCAAGAAGCATTTGGAAGAATCACTTCTTTTGAAAATTTACAAAAATTAAAATTGCCAAATTTTATTATAAATGGTATGTTTATAAATGGCTATTATCGTGAACCGACTTTTCTTTTAGAATCTTTTTTTTCAACTATAGGTTTTATTATTTTAATAGTTTTAAGAAAAATCAAAAAGTTAAAAGTTGGACAATTATCATCATTTTATTTAATATGGTATGGTATTATACGATTTATAATAGAATCTTTAAGAAGTGATTCATTGATGTTGTTTAATTTTAAAGTAGCACAACTAGTATCATTACTCTTTATTTTTGCTGGTATCTTTATATTAATAATTAGCACAAAAAAGAATAAAATTTATCAAAAAGAAACATTTTAATTTAGGAGGTAGTACTTATGTATAAAAAAGTAGTTGTCATGGGTGGAGGTACAGGTATATCCTATCTACTAAAAGGCTTAAAAGATTTTCCAGTAGATATTACTGCAGTTATAACAGTTTCAGATAATGGAAGATCAACAGGAAAACTAAGAGAAGAATTTAATACACCAGCAGTAGGAGATATTAGAAAAGTAATTACTAATTTATCTCAAATAGATGAACCAATTAAAGAAATGATGTCATATAGATTTAAAACATCAAGTGACTTAGATGGTCATGCCGTTGGTAATTTAATTCTAACAGCAATGTTAGATATAACTGGATCATTAAAAGACTCAATTTCATCATTAAGCAAATTATTAGATGTAAGACATCAAGTTTTACCAATATCTGAAGATTCAAGTTTAACATTAATGGGATTAGATAAAGAAGGAAATATTATTGAAGGTGAAGAGCAAATAACAAAAGCTAATCGTCAGTTTGAACGAATTTTTTATAAAAATGAACCAAAAGTTCTTCCTGAAGTTTTAAAAGCACTAAAAGATGCTGATTTAATTATTTTTAGTATGGGAAGTCTTTATACTAGTATTCTTCCAAATATTATTTGTAAAGAAGTAAAAGAAGTTTTAAATAAAACAAAAGCTCCATTAATGTATATCTGTAATGCAGTTACTCAACCAGGAGAAACAGATGGTTTTACAGTTGGAGATCATATTAAATTATTAAACAAATATTTAGATAAGAAAAAATTAGATGTTGTAATAGCAAGTAATACAAAAGTTAATCCCGAAATAGCAAAAAAATATGAAACAGAAGAACAAAAAGAACCAATTATTATTGATTATGATGAAATAGAAAAAACAAATACAGAATTAATTGAAGATAATCTTTTCACAATAGAAGATAATATGATAAGACATGACAGTTTAAAATTATGTTTTCAAATATTTTCATATTTAATGAGGAAGTAATATGTCATATACAGTTAAAGTAAAAGAAGAAATATCAACTATAAAAAGTACAAAATCAGAAATCATCGCTGAATTATCTGGGTATATAAAAAATAATTCAACTTTTCATGAAAAAAAAGTAACTATGACAACAGAAAATAAATTTTTAATTGATAGAGTTACTAATTCTTTAAAATTCTTATATAACAATAATAGTAAAGTAGAAATTATAGAGAACTTAAATTTTAGTAAAAATGCCCTTTATCAAATTACATTAGAAGATAATTTAGATTATATTTTAAATGATTTAGGTATTAGAGATAAAAATGGAAATTACTTCAAAACAGTACCTGAATATATAGTCGGTGCAAATGAAGAAATAAGAGCCTATTTACGTGGTACATTCCTAAGC
>CAJUTW010000056.1 GCA_910589335.1 uncultured Bacilli bacterium
AAATTATATAGAAAGGCCAAGCATAGAATCTTTTTCTAAATACTTATCATTTGTTATTAATTATGATTATAAATACTTTAAAGATTTGACAGGTAAAGAAATTGAAAATGCTATTATTATTTTTGCAAAAAAAATAAAAGAAGAAAAATTAGAAGAACTTTTTTGGGAAGATTTTATGACTTATGGCTGGTACAAAAATGATACAATCACCAATTTAATTAATTTAAATGGGTTATATGAATTAATACATTTTATAAAAGAGGAATCAAAAATATCAAATGATAAATTATCTTTCGTACATGACAATATTTCTCAGTTTGAAGATACAATAAAAGATGAGATGAGTGCCAATAAATGCAATATTATTTTTAAAGATAGTAAAGAAGAAATTCTTTTACAACTTGCAGATAATTTTGTGAGTATATTTAGACATGCTTATGATAAAGGCGTTTATTACAATAAAAGAAAAAAATTATGGGATAATGACTCGTTATGGGATTTAGAATTATTTTCTAAATTGCAACAAATAGTTCAAGTAAATCATATAAAGTTTACAGTTTCATTTCAGGATTGGGCTTCATCATTATGTATAAAAGATATGTTTTCAAAAGATTATCCTAAAAAACAAAGAAGCAATTTATTTTTTAATTATTTTTACATGATATATTTGAATCAAATAAATTATGAGTTGTTTATAAATAAAAAAGATTTAATGGATATAGATGCATGCGTAAAAAACTGAATTTTATAATATATATTAACAAGATTTATGAAAAAATTAATGAACTTTGAAACTAATATGTACACACTTAATAAAATAAAGAATCTATATAATTATAAAAAAAGAACCGCTTTTCCCCACACCTATTGCGATTCTGGCTTTTGATTTTAATTTCTATTTATTAATACTTTTTAAGAATAAACGAATATTTTAAAACTACCACTTTCGGGTGAAGCCCGCGATTTTTGACCTTTCGCGCTTAAGGTCAAAAATATCATAAATGTTTTCCACATTTATTGTTGATAAAGTACTGAGACTTTTGTATAATAAAAGAGTAATTTATATATTGAGAACACTATTATATTTTTATGAAATATAGAAAGTTCGGCAGAGATTGGACTAAGTCAATTTGAGTCAAATCTCCAAATCCTTTGGAGACCATTAAGTAAACCGATTTAACTTTGTATATTTTATAAGACTAAGTCTAGTAATAGGGGATTAGTTAAATGGTATAATAATTAGACAAAACCTTTGTTGGATGTTCGATTAGACAAGCAGGTTATAAATAAAGAAAGACTTAAATCTTTGGAAGATTTGAGTCTTTTACTTTTCTAATAACTATTTTATCTTTATAAGTTTTTATTTCGACAACATCATGAAAGTGAAAACCAAGTTTCTGAAGCCATTTACCCTTTAACAGAATATAAGACCTATCAGATAAGTCTTCATAAACTAAGAGTTTTCTAAATTTCATGACCATCACTTGAAACTGCTTGTCTGCTATTTTCTATATTGGAGATTATTGAATGTTTTGTGTGTTTAGTTTTAAGGTCTTTTGGTGACATATCAACATAAATCTTTGTGGTTTCAATGTTAGTATGTCCCAAAAGATCACGGAGTGAAAAAGCGTCCCCTCCATTTATTATAAAGTGCGTCGCAAAAGTATGACGAAACTTATGTGGGTTCATTCTAAAATCATCACCAAATATTTTCTTTGCTTTCCGACTTAATAATCCATATACCATTTCTGTATTAATGCCAGAACCCAGAATAGGTTCGTTATACTGATTATGAAACTTAACAAAAAGTGGTCCTTTTTCTGCTCCTTTTAAAACTTCACGCCTATAAACATTTAATAATCGCTCAGTTTCCTTTGAATAATAGACTGTGCGAAAAGTATTTGTCTTAGTTGCATACACATAAATGCTTCTCTCTCTAAAATTAATATCTTCAAGTTTGATTCTTACAAGTTCACTATTACGAACACCCGTATCTAGTAAAACCATAACTAATAATAAATTTCGTAATTCTGACTTGTAACGTAAATCAAACGAAGTAATCAATTTTCGCACTTGGTCTATTGTAAAGTAATCTATTTTTTCGTTTCTAACTTTTTTAGGTTTAATATTACGCGCAGGATTGGCAATTAAATAACCATCTCTTTCTAAATAATTAAAGAAAGCTCTTAGTGCCCTCGCATGACAATTAAAAGTGTTAGTCTTATTTTTAGAATATTTACTTTCAATATAAAATTTTATCTCCTCAGCAGTTAACAACTCTAAACATTGCACTTTCTTAATCTGCACTAAGAATTTTCTGAATGCTGAAAGTTTCTTTTTATAAAAGTTTAATGTTTGGTCTGCTAAACCTCGCTCCTCCATATTCATAAAAAAGTAATCCACAGCCATGTCGAAAAAAAGATTACTTTGTACAGGGTGTTTTGTCTCTCCTGTCTTGAACTGTTGAAAAAAGTTTGTAAGTTCAGTAATAGTTTGTTCTGTCATATAAATTCTCCTTTTCTTAAAAAATATTTTTGTAATTTATATAACAAAACATCCGTTCAAAGAAACAATATAGAAAATACTTTAAACTAGAAGAGGGGACTAATGAAGGTCACCAGAGGTCTAGTTTAAAGTCATCACCTGCAAAACAACAAAAAAAGCAACATCACTGTTGCTTAAAATTCAAATGGCAGGGGATGAGAGAATCGAACTCCCAACAGTGGTTTTGGAGACCATTATTATACCATTTAACTAATCCCCTAAAAAAGATTTATTCAAATTAAATTGAATAAATCGATTATAACACAAAGAAAAATTTGTTTCAATATAAAATAAATAAATTCTTTAACAAAATAAATAAATAAATTCTTTAATAAAATCTAGTTTTATTATTATCGATTCCAAATATAGTATTCTGATTAAAAACTTCCATACTACTTATATCAGGATTTAAAATAGGTTGAGAATCAACAATTCTTTCGCTATTAATTTTATTAAAATTATTTAAAGTATTAATATCAGTATTAAAATAATCTGCAATTACTTCAATAGAATCATTTTCACTTGCTCTATAAATCAAATCAGATCCTGTATCATAACTATTTACATAATTAAATTGACGAGCTAAACCATTTTCAATACTTTTAGCAACCAATTCACTATTAGTATTTTTTGTCCCAAAAGAAATTGTAACAAAACTTACATCAGAATCAGTATCTAACGCTTCTTCTGTTTCTGTAGGTATTGTAGTACAAATATTTCCGTTTTCATCTTCTCTATATCCAACTTTACCACAATAAATATAATTTCCTAAGAAACCATTCTGTTTAAAAGCGGTTTGCATTGATAAGGATAAAGAGTCAGAATAACCAATCCTAGTATTATTGTAAGGGGCAAAAATTAAAGTATCTGTTCCAGCACTATATTGTTGATCAAGAGTTATAACAACATTATTATCAGAATTTATTCCATCATTATTTTTTGTCTCCTTAATTTCTAAACCATCTTCTCTTAATTTATCACAAACTTCATTAAAAAAAGTATCACTACAATCATTATCATTAATAATTATATTCATCCCATTTATATTATCAAGAGAAACATCTACATCAATATTAGTATTTGATATCATTGAATTTAATTCTTGTTCTTTTTTATGATTACATCCACTAAAAGTATTCCCTAACAAAAATAAAGAAGAAGCAACAAAAATTCCTCTTTTTGCTACTCTTTTTAAACTAAACCTTTTTATTCCATTGATATTATCAACATTATTAATATTAACTTTCAAGAAATCACCTCTATAATTTCAGTATATAAAAAATTATATTTGTTGTCAAAAGCAATAATATTAAGTTAACACAATTTAACAATAAAAAAATTAAAATCTAAATGTATATATAATATGATATGATATAATTTACATTTTTATCTTTTAAATTCAGGCCTCTTTTACTATTTTAAATACTGGACAAATTCTTTAATAAATGCTAAAACTAAATATACATATAGATTAACTAAAAATATAAATATAGATTATTATATTTATCTATTTATATGAAAAGTAATAATTATTTTGAAAAGGAGAATTCTAATGAAAATAGGAATTTTTGGAACAGGAGCATATGGAATGGCTCTAAGTAGTATTTTAGCACATAATAAATGTGAAGTAACAATGTGGACAAAATTTGAAGAAGAGAAAAACAATTTAGAAATAACTAGGAAAAACGAAATTTTAATACCAAATTTCAAGATCGATGACAAAATTAAATTAACTACTAATATAGAAGAATGTGCTATAAATAAAGATTTATTGATTATTGCAATACCAGCTGCGTTTGTAGACTCATTATGTGTTTCCCTTAAACCTTATATAAATAAAGATCATATTTTAATTGCGACTAAAGGAATTGAACAAGGTTCGGGGTTATTTATTAATGAAATATTAGAAAAACATCTTAATACTAATAATATAGCAGTATTAAGTGGTCCAACTTTCGCAGTGGACATTGTAAAAAAGAAACCTATAGGATTATCAGTTGCTAGTAAAAAACCAGAAACAATACTTTTGGTAAAACAAGCGTTGCAAAATGAGTATGTAAAGTTAAGAGAGACAAATGATATTATAGGTGTAGAGATTTGTGGATCTATAAAAAATGTTATAGCCTTATCTTCAGGTATGCTTGAAGGATTAAAAGCTAATGATTCAACTAAAGCAATGTTATTAACTGAAGCAATGAATGATATGGAGGAGATTTTATCAGCGTTTGGTGGTAATAAAAGAACCGTATTATCTTATGCAGGTATTGGAGATCTTCTTCTAACTTGTACTTCTGAAAAAAGTAGAAATTTTAGTTTTGGGAAATTAATTGGTGAAAATCCTGGAAGAGAAGCAATAGACAAATATTTAAATGAAAATACAGTTGAAGGATATTATACATTAGAGTCTATTTATCAATTATTAAAGAATAAAAAAATATCGATACCTATTATAGATTTAATATATGAAATAGCAGTAAAAGGAAAAGACCCTAATTTACTATTAAAATTTCTAGTTTATAAATCGTAAAGTTTTTTTCTAATAAAAATTATGTTATACTTAAATTGAAAAAAATTATGGAGGAAGTATATGGGGAATTTTATATCAAAAATTTTTAAATCATCAATTTTAGGATCTATTGGATTAATTGTATTAGGAATGCTACTTGTTTTTCAGTCTGAAGCAACTATAATTTCTATATCTTATATAATTGGAGGAATTTTAGTGGCGATAGGAGCTTTAGCTATTTTAAGATTTATAAAAAATGCTAAAGAAAAAGGAAAAAGAGATTTAGATATAGTATATGGAATAGTAACAATTATTTTAGGAATAATAGTCATTAGAAGCCCTCATGCTATAGCTAGTATAATTCCGTTTATAATAGGATTTATTATAATAATAAATAGTGCTACAAAACTACAATATAGTTTTGAATTAAAAAAGAATAATAATGACTTATGGAAATCTACTATGATTTTGGCTTTTATTACTACAATTTGTGGATTAATACTTATATTAAATCCATTTAAAGGAGCAGAATTTATTACAAAAATAGTAGGAATTTTAATTTTAATTTATTCAATTTTAGATATAGTTTCTACAATTACAATAAAAAATACTGTTAATAAAATTCATAATGCTATAGAAGAAAATATAGTTGATGCTCAAATTATTGAGGAAGAAACACCCAAATCTAATAAAAAAAAGCGTAATAAAAAGGAGAATAAATAAATGATTAATAAATATTCTTTAATTTTAGGTATAGTTGATAAAATAGAAGAATGGAATGAAAAATTAAATGCTTTTGCAGGTGAACATATGGATAATGTTTTAATAGGTTCATTAGTAGTAGGAGTATTGATATTTGTAGCATTTTCAGGTATTAATGCATTAAATAAGAAATAATTATAATGGACGTGATAAATTCATGAATAAAGAAAAATTAGAGATTGGAAAAAAATATGAAATACATGGATATAAACATGATGGAAAAATTCATAGATCATGGGATGAAGCAGTGCTTTTAGAAATTCATGATGAATATCTTATATTTGGAAATGAAAAAACAAAAGTAACAGAGTCCGATGGAAGATCTTGGAGAACTAAAGAACCAGCAATGTTATATTTTTATTATAATAAATGGTTTAATGTTATTGGTCAGTATAAAAAAAATGGAATATTTTATTATTGTAATATGGCTTCTCCTTTTATAATAGAAGAAAATACTATAAAATATATCGATTATGATTTGGATTTGAGAGTTTTTCCTGATGGAAGTTTTAAAGTTTTAGATAGAGGAGAATATAATTACCATAAAGAGTTAATGAATTATCCAGATAAAATAGATAAAATATTAAAATCAGAATTAACAGAATTAATAAATTTAGTAAGAAATAAAGTTGATGCTTTTCAACCAGGCAATGTAGAATTTTATTGTAATTTATATAAAAGAAAGAAAAATGGATAATCAAAACAAGTTTTTCTTTCTTTTTTTTGATAAAAACATTTTTGATAAAAAACGTTGAGTTGTAAACTAAATTCTCACAGATAAAAGAAAAGGTAATTATTAAAGTA
>CAJUTW010000057.1 GCA_910589335.1 uncultured Bacilli bacterium
ATCGCTTCTTCAGCTCTCACCCGCATAGCGGGTGGTTTTATTATGTTCCTATCCCAGAACATAAGGAAAAAATAGATACAAAAAGTATCTATTTAGAAATAACTTCACATATTAATCTACTTATCTCTGTAGGATTTTCAATAGGAAGACCTGCTATCATTCTAGCCTCACTATAAAGAATCTCAGTATATTTATCAAAATCTTCACGACTATTTTTATATAAATCTTTTAATTTTGAAGCAATTGGATGTTTCTCATTTATTTCAAGTATTGTTTCTGCTTTAATTCCCATATCATTAGGCATAGCATCAAAAACTTTTTGCATCTCGATTGAAACATCTCCTTTAGTAGTTAAACAAACAGGATGACTCTTTAACTTTTTACTAAATCTAACTTCTTTTACTTCACCTATCTTCTCACACATAGCTTTTAGTAAATCAGAATTATCTTTATTAACTTTTTCAGTTTCCCTCTTTTCATCTTCTGTTTCTAAATCAAGTGAACCATCACTTACATTAGTAAATTTCTTACCTTCAAACTCTTGAATAGCTGTAACACAAAATTCATCTACATAATCTGTTAAATATAAAATATCATAATCTTTATCTTTTACTTGTTCAACTTGTGGTAATGCATTAATTTTAGCTATTGATGCTCCACTTGCATAATATATATTTTCTTGTTGATCACTCATTTCATTTACATATTCTGCTAATGTAATAAGTCTTTCATGTTTAGAAGAATAAAACATTACTAAATCTTTTAATTTATCTTTATCAGCACCATAATTATTATAAACACCATATTTTAATTGAACTCCAAAAGTCTTGAAAAATGACATATAACTTTCTCTATCATCCTTAAGCATTTTTTCTAATTCTTTACGTATTTTACTTTCAATATTTTTTGCAATTAATTTTAAATTACTAGACTCTTGTAATAATTCACGAGAAATATTTAATGATAAATCTTCAGAATCTACAATACCTTTAACAAAACTAAAATAATCTGGTAATAATTCAGCACATTTTTCCATTATCATAACCCCATTAGAATATAAAGCCAGACCTTTTTCATATTCTTGAGTATAATAATCATATGGTGCATGACTAGGAATAAACATTAATGATTTATAAGAACACATTCCTTCAACTGATGAATTAATTACTTTTAAAGGCTTATCATAATCATTAAATTTATCCATATAAAAGTTTTCATAATCAGTATCACTAACATCACTTTTATTCTTCTTCCAAATTGGAATCATACTATTTAATGTTTCAATTTCTTTTATATCTTCATATTCCTTTTTTTCTTCATCTTTTAACTCATGATGAACACATTCCATTTTTATTGGAAAACTTATATAATCAGAATATTTTTTTACTAAACTTTTAATTTCATATTCATCTAAATATTTACTAAAACTAAACTCTTCATTATCTTCCTTAATATTTAAAATAATCTCAGTACCAACATCATCCTTTGATACTTTCTTTATCGTATATCCATCTACTCCTTCACTTTCAAAGCAGTATGCATCTTCACTATCAATACTTAAAGAATTAACAGTAATTCTATCACTAACCATAAAAGCAGAATAAAACCCAACACCAAATTGACCAATAATTGAAGTTTTTTCTTCTTTAGTCATATTCTCTTTAAATGCTAAACTACCACTTTTTGCTATTGTACCTAAATTAGCTTCTAACTCCTCTTTAGTCATACCACAACCATTATCACTAATAGTTAAAGTACGTTCTTCTTTATTAAAACTAATATTAATCTCTAAATTTTCTTTATCTATTTTTACTTTTTTATCAGTTAAACTTCTATAATAAATTTTATCTAAAGCATCACTTGCATTAGAAATTAACTCCCTTAAAAATATATCTTTATTTGTATAAATTGAATTAATCATTAAATCTAATAATCTCTTAGACTCTGATTTAAATTCTTTTTTAGCCACAAAATCATCTCCTATAAAATATTTATAAATTATATATATCACTCTTTTTAGCAGAAGTCAACAGTGAGTGCTAAAAAGAATTACAAATTTTTATTATTTAAAAAATCCTTTATTTTTTAGAAACACCTTCTTTATATTCATCTAAATGCAAGAAAATTTCTATTATATCTTTATCAGAAATTCCCATTAACTTAGATATAAAAACTCTTCTCTTATTTCACCTTTCATATAAATAATCAATAAATAAAAAGAAGTCTTAAAAGACTATCTCATAAAAGTATAATTAATTATTTCATCTACTAACTTATCCTCATACTTTTCACTTAAATAAGACTTCAATTTCTCTTCTAATTCTCTATCAGGATTTAAAATTTTTACTCGTTCTTTCTTTAATAAGTCTAATTCTAGCTTTTCATTATTACTATTAACGACCTTAAAAAAATCATCTTCTACACCATAACATAAATAATAATTAGCTCTATCTTCCAAAAAATCTTGTTTATCATGAGCAACCATTAACCTATAAAATCTTTTTTCTATTTTATCAAAAATTGCTTTCATAATAATATAAACTTCTTCACCTAAAGAATAATAATTAGGAGAACTTATATTTATTAAATTATTAAATTTTGAAAAATCTATTATAATTATTTTATCATTTATAATTGAGTAATACCTTTCTCCTACTCCTTCTAAAAATTCTATATCAGTAAATTTATATTTACAATTTTTAATAACTTTTTCATCAAATAAATCTTCTAATTTATTATTTTCAAAATCAAAATCATATGATCCAGTATATTTAAATTTTTCTGAATTATCATTAAATTCTGATAAAATTTTACTACACAATTCATTTACAATATTTGGTAAATGCTCAAATAAAGTAACTATTATTTCAAACAAAAATTTAAAATCTTTATCAATAAATTGTGTAAAAGTATATTTGCACTCTTTAGAATCAACATTTGTATTTATTTCTATATAATATGAATTCATTTCAGAATTATCTCTAATCAAATTCATTTCAGAATTGTCAATACTATTAATTGTTTCTAATAAATAGTTTACAGTATGTATAAAAATAAATTGATAACAAAAATATTCTTCTATATTACTCTCACAATCAATAGCATCAATAGGAACATATAATACTTTAAATTTTTCTATTTTCTTATTAAATACTACTGCAAAATAAAAATTACTTTTATCATAATCTTTTATATATAAATCAAGTATTATAGTTTCTTTCTTTTTCTTTAAAGTTTTTTTTATTATATTAAGTATGTCCATAATTTTCCGTATCCTCCCTACTTTTAATATTACAATTATTTATCCACTTAAATATTATAAAATCAAACTATTTTAACAATACTCCTTTTTCTAAATATTTTAAAATAAATAAGCGGAATATAACTGTCTTTTCAATATGACTTTCTCATATTAAAATTAATTAGTAACTCCAACTATTATTATTAATAGCAAATAGCTCTTTCTAATTCTTTGTCTCCATATGTATTATACCAATAAAAAAAGACTATTACTAGTCTATTTCACTCTTTTGACAGTTCTACTATCCTATACCAAGTAGCTGGTCCAACTACGCCTGTATCTTCCAAACCAAAACGTCTTTGCAAACTTTTCACTGACTGTTGAGTTAATCTATCATACGTTCCATTAACAAGAACACCCGGTATACTATGATCTTTACTACATATTAAATACAAAAATTTTTGTAAATTAACAACATCTTCTCCAGTCATATCATAAGATAAATATCTACCAGAAAAGAATTCATTAATATCACACATACAAGTTTCAGGTACTTTTTGTAAAGTTTGTTTATAAGCTTCTCTTAAAGCTTTCCATGTATTAGCATCTACAATTCCATTAGCTTTTATTTTATATTTATTTTGAAAAGCAATTACCATTTGCTTAGTATCTTCAGTAAAAACAGGTGTTTTTAAATCTAAATAAGGAATATCCGCATCAAAATATGCAATAGTATTTATATAATAATTTAAAGCTGTAACAGGATCACCCTCATCTCCTAATTGAATAGTTCTATTAAAAACCAAAGAAGCCTCATCTATTCCTATACCTTCTGTATAAATACTTGTAATTTTTTTCACTGCATTATAAATATATTTTATTTTATACCAAGTCTGTTTATCAACTATACCATTTATAGGTAAATTAAAAATTTCTTGAAATTTTTTTACAGCGTTTTCAGTATCAACAGTAAAATAAATACTATCATCTATTATGGCAGGGATAGCTGGATAATCTCTTCCAATTCTATTTAATTGAATTTTCAATAATCTTACAAAATCTCCAGAAGTTCCAATTTCAACAGGAAATCCAGGATAAGTCATAATATTATCTTCTACTGGAGCATTATATATAATTTTTATATCATTTCCATAGTAATTCCTAAGAATTTCTATAGGACTTTTCCCTTGATTAGCAAGTGTTAAACTCCCCCACTGTGACAAACCACTACAAGTTGTATTTTTACCATCACAGTACTGAGCATAAAGAGGTTGAACTTGATTTCCTTTTACAATATAATTATTAAAAATTTCATCAACAATTTGAGAAATTCTATCAAAGAATTGTGCATTTTCTCTAAATGCTTGATCATAAATCGGACTATTAGTAATATCAAAATTATAGCCTTTAGAAGGATACCATTCATTATAAATTCTATTTAGAGCAAAAGATATTTGTGCTAATATATTAGCTTTTAAAGCATCATCTGGCCAGTTGGGATAAATTTCACTAGATGCTACATTTTTTATATACTCTGTAAACGGAACTGTTATATTTCTAGCACTAGCATCAGGAGCTCCTAAATGTACTCTAATCATAGTTGGAATTATAGGACTTCTAATTGCCATTTTGTTCTACTCCTTCCAAAATAATTTCTGGAATCATTTTTACATATTGAATAACTTTAATTCCTCCAAACATACCAATTGAATATTGTTTAATAGATTCAAATCCAGTATGAATTGCTGTTAAATCATATACAGTATATAAAGGAGGCTCTATACTCCCAATAGAACTTTTAGGTGCAGGTAATTGTATATTATCAATTATCCCACTAGAATCAGTTTGTCCTCTAAAAAAGACTACTCTATATTCTTCAATATCTTTCGAAATCATAATATCTGTTCCTTCAACAGGTAGAGCATTATAAGCCGTAAAAGCTTGTACTTTTAAAGTACCAATATCAGGATTTGCTAATTGAAAATCTTGATATTCTGGAGTTCTTTTAAACTCATCAAAATTAATAACAGTCATCAAATATTCTCCTTAATTTTTAAAATTTGCCCAATACTTAAATTATTATTTGTTAAGTTATTAAGCTTTTTAATACTATCAACAGAAACATTATATTTTTTTGCTATATTATAAAGACTATCTCCCCTTTTTACTACATAAGTAACATAAGTTGGTTCATTATACCCTTCTCCATAACAACTAGATCCAATCGGAATAATATTATTCTCCTTAAATGCTATTTTTAAATATTGTCCAATACTTAAATTATTACTAGTTAAATTATTTAACTTGATTAAACTATCAACAGTTACACCATATTTCTTTGCAATTGAATATAAACTATCTCCTGCTTTCACTACATATATTAAAACATTACCACTTTCTTCATTATTATCATCTTCCATATTATTATTAGGAATTTTAAGTTGCTGTCCTATAGATAATAAATCACTAGTTAAATTATTATATCTTCTTAAATTATCTACACTTAATCCGTATTTTTTAGAAATTGAATATAAACTATCTCCTGCTTTTACTACACAAATTATATAGTCGCTACCATTACCTATGTCATTTATAGGTATTTTTAATTGTTGCCCTATATGTAAAACATTACTTTTCAAATTGTTTATTCTCATTAAATCAGCAACTGTTGTATTATATTTTTTTGCTATTGAATATAAACTATCTCCAGGTTTTACTATATATAAAGTAGTAGTTGCTGCACTTGGTATTACTAAACTAGAGCCTACAACTATATTATTACTAGTAAGATTATTCGCAAGTTTAATATCTTCAACCGATATTCCAAATTGTTTACTAATTCCATATAATGTGTCACCATTTTGAACTATATATGTCTGCATAATTCACCTCAATTAAGTTTATGAAAAAAAGTTTAATTTTATAACTTTTCAATTAATAAAATAATTAAATAGGTAATTATTATTTATTTTTTATATATTATGCATATTCTATATAGAAAGGAGAATGTATATGAATTGTTGTAATCATAACGATAATTTTGATAACAATACTTGTAAACCAGTTTTCCATCCAACTAGACACATATTCTGTATAGGACCAACTGGTGCTACAGGTCCGACTGGTCCTACTGGACCTTCTGGTGGGCCTACTGGACCTACTGGTGCCACTGGTCCTACCGGTCCTCAAGGTATCGCTGGTACTATTGGTGCTA
>CAJUTW010000058.1 GCA_910589335.1 uncultured Bacilli bacterium
CTAAATTATACTATATATGGCAAAAATTTGCTATACTCCCATTGAAATTTAATAAAGATTCATATATAATGTTTTTAGAAAGAGAACAAAGTTCGTAACTTGTATGTGATTCGCTCCATTGAGAGAATTACTCACACCCTCGTGTGAGTTTTATATTGCAAATTTATCCTATATCACTCGTTGATAATGGATTTTTTCATGTTTGAAAGGAGGATTTACAAATGAAAATAACCATAGAACCTTTAGAATTTCCTATTATTGTTAAAGAAAAACTTATGAAGATACCTAGAATATCAAAGCTACATATCACCTTTATAACATATTTTTTATATTAATAAAAATTTTTTTCTTTTTATATTATATCAAAAGAAAAAAAGTAAAATCTCACAGAGATTTATTTCTATCAATAATTATGGTAAAGTATAATAAATAAAGGAGAAATTATATGGAGATTATATTTGTAAGACATGGAAAAACATCTTGGAATAAAGAAAAGAAAATGCAAGGAAATGTAGATATTCCTCTTAGTGAAGAAGGAATAATTCATGCTGAGAAAATGGCAGATAAATTAGAAAATAAAAAAATTGATATAGCATTTTGTTCACCATTAGTAAGAGCAAAACAGACTTTAGAAATAATAAATAACACTAGAGAAGAAAAAATACCAGTTCTTTATGAAGAAGCCTTAATCGAAAGAAATTATGCCTTATTTGAAGGTCGTAATAAAAATACATTTAACTATGATATAGTTTGGGATTATAGTAATCCTCTAAATGTAGAAAGCTTTTTTGAATTTGCATGGCCAATTATTAACTTTATTTTCAAAAAATTATTAAGAGCTTATAAAGATAAGACTGTCTTAATTGTATCTCATGGAGGGGTAGCAAAAATATTTGAAATGCTATTAAGTAAAAATTCTTTATATCCAGAAGAAGTTGCAACTTATCTTCCTGATAATAGTGAAATAATTACTTATAAAAATAAATTTGAAAACGATTTTTTATATAATGTTAATGATAATGAAAAAGTTTTTAATGAGAAAGATTTACTTTTCCAAATTATAACTCCTAATATTGTCTCACAATATTTTTCTTCTCTAAATATTGAAGATTTAATTGATAGTAATAAAATTTCTAAAATACCAAAAGTACGTTATAGAGCAAGTATTATCTTTGCTCGTGAAGATGAAAAATATGCTATTGAAACATATAAAAATACTAATGAAATAAAACTACCAGCTAGATCTATCGAACCATCTAGAAATATTTTGCATCAAGTAAGAGAAATTTTTTTGCAAATGACAGGCTACCTGGGTAATGTTTCAGATTTTTATCATATTGGTGAAACTGTAGAAATTAGGCCAAGTGATCCTATTGCCGAAATTGTGTTTACAGAAGTATATTTTTTATCAAAAGCAACATTAGTAGCTGAGCCTTTACCAGAAGCAAAAGATGAAGCAGAAGGATTTAAAATAGAGTATCATTCTTTAGAAAATATCCTAAACTTGATGAAAAAAAGTTTACAAGAAGCAAAATCTTTAAAAAATGAATTTTATAGACCTTTAATTACAAAAAATCAATAGCTATACGTGATAAATTAATCTTAGATTATTGGAAAAGAAAACTATGAAAATTTCATAGCTTTTATATTGAAAAATAATATCATTCTTACTTACAGTTTAATATTATTATTTATAAGATTTTTAATATCTTCTGCAATAGGCTCTTGATTATTAATAATCTTATCTATACAAATATATAGAATTCTTAGTCTTAATTTGTCTTCTCCTTTCATGTTAATAAATTTTAAAATTACAGGATAACCTGAATCCATAAGTAAATCCAACTCAGCACTATCTTCATTAAAAATAATTGATTGATTTGAAATTGATTTATAAGGAATTGTAAATATTTGTTTAGACGTACCTTTATTATCAAATAATACAATTTTTTTATCAGTAAATACTCCATAATCTCTAGAAGTTTTATATGTTGTTAAGATTTGTTCCTTTTTAATATATTGTCTTACATAAGCAGGTAAATCTTTTTTATCAACCACACTTGAAAAATTAAAATTTTTTGTAATTTTTTTAAACTTAGTATAACTCATAATCCACACCTCTTTTTTATTATAACTAATTTTTAATAAATTTTGTATACATTTTTATTTGTATATTAGTTTACACTATACTTGTTTTTTTTATTAAATTTAATTATAATCAAACTATAAATAATACAAAATAGAGAGGAATTAATAATATGGCTTTTATTGAAATAAAAAATAGAAAAGAATTTGCTCTTAGATTTATAAAAGATGCAATTGTAGATAAAAAAGTAACACATGAAGATATGGAAGAATTACAAAATGCAGAAATAAAAAGAAAAAAAGATTGGGAAGATTGGAATGATTTTCAAATTAAATATCGCAATGAATCAGCAAGAATGGGCTTAGAAGAACTTGGTAAAAGTTTTGAAGTAGTAAATCAAAATCACATAATAAATAATAAAGTAGATGAATTAGATATAAAAATTATGAAAGCAAGTTTTGAAAGAAGAAGTAAATATACAAAAAGACTTAGCTATATTCTTCATTTAGTATCTGATAATAGTTATGTTGAAATTGATGGCAAAAAATATAGTATGCCACAAATTTATAGAATTTTAGTTAATAATTTAAAAAAAGATACTGAAAAAGAGTTAGAACACCAATTATCAATTGCTGCTGAAAAATTAAAACTAAATGAATTACCTTTAAGAAAAGATAATAAATATTTTTTAACACCTTATAAAAAAGAAAAATTATTAAAAGAAATTGCAGAATATGAACGAATGTTACAACAATTTCAAAGAGGTGGATTCCAAGAACGTGAAGGAATCCCAGATATCTTAGGTATATGTAGTGAAGATCCAATAAGTACTTATAAATCTATATTCGATACTAATCCTATAGTTTTAGAGAGTACAGAAACTTATAGTGACCAACAAGATAATAAAAAAATATAAAGATTTTAATTAAAAAAATTGACTTATAAAATTAAAATCTAAATAAATAATATAGTAGAAATTACACTAAAGAAAATAGAAGATAGCTACAAATAGTAGTGTTATCTTCTATTTTTCAATTATATTATTAAGTTTATCTATAAATTCTTCTATATTATCATTATTATAATAACCATCTATATGTCCTAATAAATTTTTATTTTTAAATATTAAAAGAGTAGGTAAAGTATTAACATTATACAAAATAAAATCATTATTTACTTCTACTTTATAATATAATGTATCTTCTGGTAAATTATTTGTTATTTTTTTAAAAGTTGTGTGATGAAATAATATTTCCATCAGAGTCCGCTATTGTAACATAAGCATTCGCAATATATAATACTTGAAAATCAGGGTTATCTAGTGTATAACCTGCATCTTCGGCCCAATCGAATTCATTTATAATTGTTTTCTTTGCATCAATATTATTGCTATCATCTATTAGTAAACAATTTATTCTAATCCAATTTTCTCCGTCATACGCAACAATGCAAACATTATTATTCATTTCTATTTGTTTTGAAATGTTTTTTTGCTTATTAGTTAGAACATAAATTTTATTATCAAATAATACAGGATCACCAAAAGGTCTACAACTTGGTTTATTTCCATTTATAGTAGCAACATAATTAACTTGTGTTCTTTTCTTTAAAAAATCAAAAGTTTCTTTCATCTCTAATTCTCCTTAACATATCTCCATTGTTTAAAATAAGTGCATTTTTCATCTGAATTTAATGAAATCTGAAAAATACCATCTATTTTTTGAGTTTTATTATTTTGTAATAAAGTTCTAGTCATTTGCCAATGAACTATACAAAATTTCTCATCAAATAAAATTATATCATAATTATAATCAATATTTTTTTGATTATCTTCAATAATATTCCATAAATTAGTAACATCAGTAAAATTACTACAAGGTTTATCAATTGGATTTTCATAATATTCTACATTCTTATCAAGTATTTCTAATGTACTTTTCCAATCTAAATTTTTCCAAGAATTCATAAAGCTTTTAATCCAATTATCATATTTTTCTCTCATATTATCTTCCTTTCAAACTATTTTTTGAATTTTATATATTCTTTTTTCTTTTTTATAATATTATTTTCTTCTAAAACATCAGATAGATATTGACCTTTTTTTATTATTATCTTTAAAGCATTTTCGCATTCTTCAAATAAATAAACTAAAGTTGAAAATTCTCTTTCACGTCTTTTAATAAATTCTTCACTGTTACCACGATTTTTTTCAATCTCTCTACATATTCAGAAAAATTATTTCTTTCGGGACAAACAATTATTATTTTAATATTGTCCAGACTCTCTAAAAATTCTGCTTTATTATAAGCTAAAAAACATGTTTAATAAAAGGAGAAACAACTATTTTACCTTTTTTTTAATAAATCAATTGCTTCACTTAAAAAATTATCTGGATAAAGAGGATTTTCTTTTCTTAAATTAACTGAACCTTTTCTTTTTTCTAAAGGTAAGTGTCTAATAGATTCATCATAAATATATTTATAATCTTGAAAGTCAAAATCAACTATATTTTCATAATTTTTCTCAAGATATGTTTTTCCAGTTCCCATATAAGCCATTATTAAAATTTTCTGCATATTCACTCCCCAAAATATTACTTAAATTATTATATAACAATATTAAATTTTTTTCATCATCTGAATAGTTCTATCAAAATAACCTTCTTTTTTATAAAAAGAATATGCAACATTATTGCGAAAAACATCAAGTATAATTCCAGAGCAATTTACAGTTTTAAAATAATTCTCCATATGATTTAATAACTTTTTGCCAATTCCTTTTCCTTGATAATTCTTACTAATAATAAAATCTAAAATTCTTCCACATTTTTTAACTTTAAAATTTTCAGTATCTATAGTGTCATTGTTAATTACTCCAACAATAGCACCTATAATTTTTCTATTTTCTCTAACAAGAAAAATTTTACCTTCATATTTATTAACATTTTCTATAATTGTATTAAAATAATTCCTAATAAAATCTTTTCCAATTTTATTATATTCTTCTTTATCTAACTTAACTATATATTTTTGTAGTTCCATAAGTAAATTTTTAAATTCTTTTTCATAAATATTATTATAATCTATTATTTCCATTTGATCTCTCCTAAACTAAATATATAATACTATAAATTAAAAATAGATAAAAGTTTTTTGTAAATAATCTTTTTAAAATATAAATTTCGTGAAGTAGAAAAGTAAATTCCAGTTTCCTAAGCGATAATAAAAATGCATT
>CAJUTW010000059.1 GCA_910589335.1 uncultured Bacilli bacterium
AAAAAAGCCTTATAGGCTTAGAGAAGACCACGCCTTTAGACGTGGTTTGTTATTTATATATAACAGAAAAATATCTATAAACATTAGAAAAAAATATTACAAATTTTTAGAAAAATATAATTAATATGTTATAAAATGTAAAAAAGTAGTATAATATAAGAGTGTTAAAAAACTTTAGGAGGTATAAGATGATTTATTTATCATTAAAAGACAAAATAGAAAGTAACAGTGTTAAAAAAACAATTGAAGATTTAGATAAAAAACAGATTATTTATGATGCTAATAAATTAACTGTTGATTCTTCAAAAAAATTAAAAAAATCTAAAATTGTTATTTGTAATTTTGATATAGATAAAATAAAAGAATATCTTGTATTAAACAAAATCGTAATAGCTTTAAAAAGAAATAAAGTTTCGCTATCAGATGAAGAAACTAACATTCTTTATAATAATAAAGTTTATACTTACAGTGGAAAAAATGAATTAAGAGAAATTTTAAGCTATATAATAAAACGTGAAAATATAAGAAATAAAGTTTTTTTAGTTTCGTCATTAATAATTACCTTATGTATTCTTACTGTTTTAAAATTTGATTTAAATATAAATAAAACAAAAATATTAAACAGTCAAAGTTTAGAGATAGCAAAAAAAGAAGAGCAACAAAAAAATAAAAAAGATGAAAAAGTTGATTTTAAAAAAGAAAATATAGTTTTTTATGGCGATTCAATAACAGATTTTTATAATTTAGAAAAATTTTATGAAAATTTACCTGTAATAAACAGTGGAACAAGTGGTTTCCAAACAAAAGATTTATTAAATTTAATAAAAGAAAGAGTCTACATTTATAATCCTACTAAAGTATTTATTATGATTGGAACAAATGATATCGCTTTTACAGACTTAACAAATGAAGAATTAGTAAATAATATTAAAGAAATTGTTAATAGAATAAAAGACAATAGACCAAAAACAGAAATATTTGTTGAATCAATTTATCCTATTAATAGAAAAACAGATAATGACATTGTTGATTCATCAATGGTAAATATTAGAAAGAATGAAAGAATAAAAGAAATAAATAAAAAAATCAAAAAAATGTGTGAGCAAGAAAAAGTAACTTATATAAATATGTATGATTTATTAACTGATGAAAATGGAGATCTAAATTTAGATTATACTGTAGAAGGATTACATATCAATGATAAAGGGTATGAAGTAATAACAAAAAAATTAATGGAATATATTGAGCCAAATTCCAAAAATAAAAATATTAATTAAAGTGGAGGTGCAAGATGGAAAAAAATATAGCAATTAAAGTAGCACATGTATCTAAAAATTTCAAACTTTATTATGATAGAGCTAATACTTTAAAAGAAAAAATATTATTTTTTTCTAAAAAAAATAGAAATAAGGATGAAATACTCCATGTTTTAAAAGACATAAGTTTAGATATTAAAAAAGGCGAAAGTGTAGCTTTAATAGGAACTAATGGAAGTGGAAAGTCAACATTATTAAAGCTAATGACAAAAATTATTTATCCAAACAAAGGTAAAATTATTACTAATGGAAAATTAACATCTTTATTAGAACTAGGTGCAGGGTTTCATGATGACTTTACTGGTAGAGAAAATATTTATTTTAATGCCTCTATCTTTGGATTAACAAAGGCAGAAATTGATGAAAAAATAGATGAAATAATAGAGTTTTCTGAATTAGGTGATTTTATAGATAATCCCGTAAGAACTTATTCATCAGGAATGTATATGCGACTTGCATTTTCAGTAGCTATTAATGTTCAAGCAGAAATTTTGCTTATAGATGAAATATTAGCAGTAGGAGATCAACATTTTCAAGATAAATGCTTTAATAAATTAATAGATTTAAAAGAGTCTGGAAAAACAATAGTTATTGTTACTCATAGTATGGAACAAGTTAAAAGATTTTGTAATAGAGCTATCTGGTTATATAAAGGTGAAGTAAGAAAAGACGGAGAAACTAAAGAAGTTTTAAAAGAATATTTGAAAGTTTGTGGGTGAGATTAATGAAAGTATTTAAAGAATTATATAACTATAGAGAACTTTTAAAAACAAATATCAAAAAAGAAGTCAGAGGAAAATATAAAGGATCTTGGTTAGGAATAATATGGACATTTTTAAACCCATTATTAATGTTAGCTGTTTATGCATTAGTTTTTCCTTATATTTTAAGAGTTAAAGTTGAAAATTATACAATATTCATGATAGTTGCACTAATTCCTTGGAATTTTTTTACAACTGCTATACAATCTGGAACTGGTAGTGTAGTTGCAAATGGAAACATATTAAAAAAAGTTTATTTCCCAAGAGAAATAATCCCTATATCAATAACAACATCTCAACTAGTTAATTTTTTAATTACATGTATAATAATGTTTATTTTTATTTTATTTAGTGGAGTAGGTTTTTCTATACATATTTTTTTAATGCCATTACTTATTTTAATTCAATATATTATAACATTAGCTTTAACTTTTATATTATCTGCTTTGACTGTATTTGTAAGAGATGTAGATCATTTTGTAAGTGTTGCTTTAACTTTAGGTTTTTATGCAACACCTATCGTTTATCAAGCTAGTATGTTACCAGAAAAATTTCAATGGATTTTAAAAATTAATCCTCTTGCACAGTTAATAGAGGCATATCGAGCTATTCTCTATTATCATGAATTACCAAATTTTGTATCAATTGGAATCTGGGGATTACTAAGTGTATTATTTTTAATAGTAGGTTACATTGTATTTAAGAATTTAGAGAAGTCATTTGTAGAAGAATTATAGTCATAAATTATATGACTATTTTTGTTTGTATGAATTTAATTTGTTTGTTATAATTAATTTATAATGTTATAAGGTAAAGGTTGGATAAAATGAAGAAGAAAAAAATATTATTATATGGAATAGGAACATTTAAAAATAAAGGTGTTGAAGCAATTATACAATCAACAGTAAAACAAATTAAATCAAAAGAATATGAAATAAGTGCAGCTTCCCATGATATTAATTACAATAAAAATTTTTATAATAAAGAAATAAAAAAATATATAAAACATTACAAGAAAAGTGACGAATTAACAGAAAAAGAAAAAGAGTTAGAACAAAAATATCAAAACATGCTTTTTGACTATAATAATTTTGAATTATTATATCAAAATGAAGTAGTAGAAGAAATGAAAAATTCTGATATATGTATATCAGTTGGAGGAGACAATTATTGTTACGATTTTTGTACTTGGTTATATGCTTTAGATAAAAAATCTCATGATTTAGGTAAAAAAACAGTTCTTTGGGGAGTCTCTCTATTTGAAAAAATTAGTGACACAGAACTGATTAATAATCTATTTAATTATGATGTTTTAGTAATAAGAGAAAGTCTCACTTATAATGCTGTAAAAAAATTTATTCCCGAAGAAAAAATATTATTTAGACCAGATCCAGCATTCTCATTAGAAAAGAAAGAAATACAACTTAATAAATGGTATAAAAATAGAAATTTTGTTATTCTAAATTTTAGTCCACTTACAGTAGAAGATGAAGTAAAGTATAATGAAATAAAAAATTTAATTAACTATATTATAAAAGAGACAAAATACTCAATTTGTTTATTACCTCATGTAACAACAGAAGATTGTAATGATTTAGATATTTTAAAAAAATTAAAAGATGAATTAAAAAAAGAACAAAGAATTTATTTAGAAGAAGGAAATTATAATTGTAATGAATTAAAATATATTATTTCAAAGGCAACTATTTTAGTAGCGGCAAGAACTCATGCTTCTATTGCTGCATATTCAACTGAAATTCCAACCTTAGTTATAGGCTATAGTGTTAAGTCAAGAGGGATAGCACAAGATATATTTGGAAATTACGATGATTATGTTATTTCAAAAGATGATTTAAAAAACAATAAACTAATAGAGAAATTTAAGTTTATTGATAAAAATAAAGATGAAATTAAAAAAGTATTAACTAAAAAAATGCCTAATTATAAAGAACAAGCAAAAAACATCTGGAAAGATTTAATAAAAAAATTAGATGAATTAGAAAAAAAGACAATCTGTTCTCGAGAAAAATGTATAGGATGTGGAATATGTGCCAAAAAATGTCCCAAAGATGCTATAACAATGGAAGAAGATATGAACGGCTTTATTTATCCAAAACTAGATTTAAAAAAATGCATCAATTGCAACCTTTGTCGCAAAGAATGTCCAATTAATAATAAGAAAAAATCCTCAAAAAAAGAAAATAAATACTATGCTGCAAAGTCAAAAGACGAAAAAACAAAAATTAAAAGCTCATCAGGAGGAATATTTGCAGTTTTATCAGAAGTAGTCCTTGAAAATAAAGGAATTGTTTATGGTTGCCAAATGAAAGATTTTCATGCCAATCATATCAGAATAGATAAAAAGAAAGATATAGAAAAAATTTTAGGTTCAAAATATATCCAAAGTAATATAATAGATATTTTTGATGCTGTAAAAAAAGACTTAATAAAAAATAAGCAGGTTCTATTTTCAGGAACTCCCTGTCAAATAGGCGCATTAAAAAAATATTTAAACGAAGAATATAATAATTTAATTACAGTTTCAGTTATATGTCATGGTGTTACAAATGAAGAAATCTTAGATATCCAAATCAAAGAGTTAGAAAAAAATAACCAAGATAAAGTAAATAGTATTAATTTTAGAACTAAAGAAAATGGATGGACGAAATCTTCTATTAAATATGAGTTTACAAATAAAAAAATTACTAATAAGTTTATAGAAGATGATTTCATGTATTTATATTTAAATGATACGATTACAAGAGAAAGTTGTTTTGATTGTAAATTTAAAGGTAATAATAATGAAGCAGATATTATTTTAGGAGATTATTGGGGAATTGAAATAACAAATAGAGAATTTTATGATGAAAAAGGTATCAGTGCAATAATTATTAATTCAAGTAAAGGTGAGAAATTTTTTCTAGATAACAAAATTTTTGAAAATATAGAATATTGTGAAGGTAATTATGATGATATAGTAAAATATAATCCATCATTAATAAAGTCATTGAAAATATCTAATGAAAGAAACTGGATATTATCAGAAATAAAAGAATCTGGTATCGAAAAAGTAAGTTTAAGATATAGAATTAAAAAAATGCAACAAGAACTAGAAAAAAGTCATGAAT
>CAJUTW010000060.1 GCA_910589335.1 uncultured Bacilli bacterium
AATTAACTCTCCAAATACCAAAGTAAAATAAGAAAGTAAAATAGTAATAACTACTATTAAAATATTAGTAAGCATAACCTGGGAAATAAATGAAACATCAAACATTACAGCTATTTCACTAGCAAAACTCTCAGCTGCAAAAGCTGATGCTAAAAAACCAGACAATGTAATTGCAATCTGTATAGCCGATAAAAAACTACTAGAATCATTTATTAATTTAAGTATTTTAGAAGCTTTTTTATTACCTTTTTTTAATTCTTTATGAAGATCATACTTATTTAAAGACAAAAAAGCAATTTCTGTAGCTGAAAAAATACCATTTATTATAATTAAAATAACTAACAAAAATATTTTTATTAACATTTTTCTAATCTCCTTTTAAAAAGTAAAAAGTACCAATAAGTACTTCTTTAATTATTAATTGTACTACTATAAAAATAATAATTAGTAGAACTTAATTTAAATAGATAATTTATTGTTGTAACTTTTTCTCCATAATCTTCAAACTTAATAGGATTTTCCTTTAATTGTTCTTCAGTTAAATTTGTTTTTGTCTCTAATAACATAGTATGTTGATAATCTTTATAAATATTAACATCATAAACATTCCCACCTTTATTAACTAATTCAGTATATAAAACTTTTTCAATTAACTCAATTGAACCATCACTTTTCTTAGTAGCTTTTGATAATTCTGTATAAAAAGGTTCAATTATATTATTAGAAACAATATTATCTTCAAATGATGTAAAAACTGTACTAAACCCTTCACTCTCAACAGCATAAGTAAGTGTACCAACATTTAAATTATTTATTCTGAAACTAAAAGGATATGTAATTTTACTATTAGTTGAATATGTCACTTCAGGACCAAAAAATCTTTGCATATATGTTCTTATTTTAGATGTAGAAATATTATATATTTTTTGATTATTCTCATTTACTTTACCAGTACTTGCAAAATCTTCTGCTTGAGCAAATTGTAAAGCATAATAAAATTTTTCATAATTATTAAAATCTTCTAATTTTACACTTTGTTCTTTAATAAATTTTTCATATCTCTTATTTCTAACTCCATAAGTAACATAATCATAAAGAATTTTAACATTTTCATCTTCCAAATCAATATTTGTACTAACACTAGGTGTATTATCTTTCTTTTTATCACCAAATATAAGATTACTAATAAAAAATACGCTTAGTCCTATTACAATTGATAAGACTATTACAATTATTAATGGAATTTTTCTATTATTCTGTTTTTCACTTCCATTTTCTTCTAATGAATCACCAATTTTAAAATCCATTTTACCACCTCTATTCTATAATTAATTCTATCATAAATTAGAAAAAAAGAAATATATTTTTATAATATACTTCTTATTATTTACCAATCATTTTTACTATACTTATATTTTTAAAATTAATATTTTTAATAATTTCATTCATATTATCAATATTCATATTTCTAATAATATCTAATTTATTAGGAATAATTTTTCTATATTTTAAAATATCATCAAATATATTATTTACTGTTGCATCGATACTATCTATTATTTTAACTTCATTAGCAATCCAAACTTTTTTTATTCTTTCAAATGCATTTATAGAAATATTTAAATTATCTAATTCATATTTTATTTCTTCTAATAATTTTTCTGGATTTATTGTTGAAGCCATTAAATAAAATGTCTTAAAATCTGGTAAACTTTCCCATTCAATATACATGCTACTTAATAATTTTTCATTTCTAACTCTTTCTCTAAACTCAGAAGAAGATCCAAATATTAAAGTAGTTAATAAATTTAAATAAAGATCTAACTCCAAATCATCCATTTTCATATTCTTAGTACTTACTTTTAAACCTAAACCAATTTTCGGAACTTCAATATTTTCTTTTAAGATAACTTCTTTTGTATTAACTGCCACTGGCTCTTTTATTGTATTAACTTTTGGCTTATTTCTATTTTTTATATCTCCTATTTCTTCTTCAATAATTTTAAGGGCTTTTTTATAAGAAAAATTACCAACTATTAATACAAACATATTTTCAGGACTATAAAAGCTATTATAGCAATTATATAAATCTTCTTTAGTAATTTTATTTATCTCTTCAATACTTCCTGCTATATCTATTCTTCTAGAACTATTTTTATATAATGCTTCACGTAATTTCATTTCTAATTTAAAATCTGGAATATCTTCATACATTTTAATTTCTTCTGCAATTATTCCTTTTTCTTTTAAAACATTTTCATCAGTATAGTATGGACTATTAACAAATTTTAATAAATATCTTAAATTTTCTTCAAACTTTTTTGTACCATAACAAATATATTGAGTATTATCAAAAGATGTAGAAGCATTAGAATCTGTTCCACTTTCTGAAAAGAATGTAAAAGGATCTACTCCATCTTCTTGTTCAAACATTTTATGCTCTAAAAAATGTGCAATACCTTCACATAATTTATGCTTTTTACCTTTACTATCAACAAATTCTAAAACATCACTACCAAATCTTGTTGCATAACTAATAAAATAATTCTTTTTATTTTCATAAGGTAACATAAATACTTCTAAACCATTTTTTAGTTTCTCTTTATAACAAGCAATATCTAATCCTAATAAATCAATTTTCTGCATTCTTTACCCCCTCTAATAAAAATACTGTATCCATTCCTATTTTTTTACTTGCTTTAATAATTTCTTGTTTTGTAACCTTATTCATCTTATCAATTCTCTCATCAATTGAATCAGTACCAAGTAATTCTCTTGATAAATAATCATTAATTATACGATGTTCATTCTCTGATATTTCTTCTACAGCAGTATTATAAAACTCTTTAGCAATATTTATATCCTTTTCTAAGAATTTACCTTTTTTTAATTCATTTAATTGTTTAGTAATTAAATCTATTGTTTTAACTGCATTATCTTTATCTATCCCCGCAGCAATAACTAAAAGATTATCTACTTTATTAAAAAATGAATGAATTGTATAGCATAATGAATTTTTTTCACGAACTTCACTAAAAAGTTTAGAATCAGTCCCTCCACCTAAAATTATATTTGCAAGTATTAAAGGATAATTACGTTCATAATCAGTTAATTTATTTACAGGACAAGCAATAGCTAGTTTTGATTGTGTATTATCAATCGTCTCTTTAGCAAAAAGTCTTTTACTATTACATTTCTTTATTTTAAGAAAATAATCCTCTTTTTTCTTTTTTAACTTTTTAAACTTAAAATACTTTTTAATAGTTGATAACATCTCATCATTATCAAAATCACCAACTACAAATATATCAACATAATCCGATTCAATCATCTTCTCATAATATTTATATAAGTTTGCTTCATTTATATCTTCTAAATCCTCTAAATAACCAGTCATTCTATAAGATAGTGGACTATTTTTATCAAAAGCTTCAGCAAGACGAATTAAACTATAACTAGATGCATCTTCTTTAATTGAATTAAGAGCAACAACTGCATTATTTTTTACTATGTCTAATTTTTCTTTATTAAATTCCTTATTTAAAACATCTGGATTAAATATTATCTCACTCAAAAATTTAATTGATTCATCTAAGTTATTTTTTTCAGTATATTTATCATTTAAAACCTGCAAAATGAAACTAGAAACTATATAATTTCCTACTCTTTGATTATTAGTAGTAATATCAGCTGCATATAAATCTTCTGCCTTAATTGTTAAATCTCTTCTACTATTATATTCTTTAGAAGATTGAAGTAATATATCAGTTAATATATTTCTTATAGTAATTTCTTCTTTCTTTATAGGACTATGAAATACCACTCTAAGAGTCACTGTTTTAAACTTATCTGTTTTAATTAAATGTAATTTGAATGATCCTAAATCTTTTTTTATATATTGCATAAATTCACCTCGTTAATACTAGTATGGACAATTTTTTCTAAATTATTGATTCAAGTGCCATTTCTATCATATTATTTAAAGATTTTTCACGATCTTCACTTGATAAGCTTCTTTTATCATATAAAGAATCTACAACTGTCATCAAACAAGTTGCTTCACGCCCTAATTTATTAGCTATATAAAATAAGCCAAAAGCTTCCATCTCTACTGATAAAAAATTCATATCAGGAAAATTACCTCTAAATTTTTCTTCTGAATCACAATATAAATCAAAAACATCACTAGTAATTGTCTTTCCATATTTTAATGAAACATTTCTTATCTTAGCAGTATTCATTATTTTTCTATTTAATTCATCAGATGATTGTATAAAATCAATATCTACACCATCTAGTAAAACATCAAAATAACTTTTACAATAAGCACCACTAGATAAAACTACATCTAATAATTTTATATCTTTATTAAAAGATCCACAAGTACCTATTCGAATTATTTTTTGAACATTATAAAATTTATATAATTCATAAGAGTATATTCCAATACTTGGAATTCCCATACCTGATGCAAAAACTGTTACCTTTTTACCTTTATATGTTCCAGTATATCCAAACATATTACGCACCTTATTTATAAGTTTAGCGTCCTCTAAAAAATTTTCTGCAATATATTTTGCTCGTAATGGATCTCCAGGCATTAAAACTATTGGAGCAATATCTTCTAAATTACTTTCTATATGAGCTGTTGCCATAATTATCTAACCTTCTTTCTAGTTCTTATTATACCAATTATTTTGAAAAGAAAAAATATAAAATTACAAATTTATTTATCGATAAAAGAAAAATGCAAATAATTTTTTATTCATCACTTGCATTTTCATCTTCACTAAATTGTACTAAAACTTCTCTTGGTTTAGAATTACCAGTTGCTGGACCAATAATTCCATTTTCTTCTAATTGATCAATCATAGTAGCAGCTTTATTATATCCTATTTTAAATTTTCTTTGTAAAAGAGACGCCGATGCTTTTTGACTTCTAACAACAAAATCAACTATTTCATCATATAAATTATCACTTTCACTATTAACTGGGATATTATCT
>CAJUTW010000061.1:0-1619 GCA_910589335.1 uncultured Bacilli bacterium
CTTGGTACTGTAATTAAACCAATTACTAATAAAACTAAAAAACAAAAACTAATCAATTTATTCTTAATAAAAAAATTTATAACACAATTAAAACTCTTCATATATACCTTTCTAAAATCATAAAGGTAGTTACTTTATGATTGATATTTTCTATTATTTTCTACTATTTACTACATTAAATATACAATATTAATATATAGTTTTCAAGAAAATTCGATAGAATTATACTTTAAAGTAGTCTAATATTTTATATAGTGACTAGAATCTTTAGCTTTTAAACAGTCAATTAAGTAGTCACAAAAGAAAGGAGATTTTATGAGTAAAAAAGGGGAAAATATTTTTCTTAGAAAAGACGGTAGATGGGAAGCAAGATATATTAAAGAAAGAGCATTAGATGGCAACTATAAATATGGTTATATATATGGAAAAACTTATTCTGAAGCCAAAAAGAAAAAAATGATGCTCTTTTAACATTAGACGAAAAGAAAAAAAAGTTAGAGCAATATAAATATAATTTTGAATATTATATTGACAATTGGTTAAATAGTATGAAATTTATGGTTAAAAGATCAACTTATGCTCATTATAGTAGAATTGTCAGAAACCATATTAGTCCAGACTTAGGAGACATTAAAATAAAATATTTAAACACAAATATTATTGAAGATTATATAAATCAAAAATTTGAATCGGGAAGAATAGATAATTTAGGAGGCTTAAGCGAAAAAAGTATCAGAGATATTGTAGTTGTACTAAGACAAATATTATCTTATGCCAACTTAAATATTCAATTTAAGTTACCAAAATTAAAGAAAAAAGAAATAAAAATTTTATCAAAAAAGGATCAAAGAAATTTAGAAGAAGCAGTAATTAATATTCATACCTCTTACTCAATAGGAATTTTACTAAGTTTATATACAGGAATGCGTTTAGGAGAAGTTTGTGCATTAAAATGGAAAGATATTGATTTAAAAAAGAAATTAATAAGGGTAAGTGGAACAATGGTTAGAATTCAAGATGTAGAAAAAGAAAATAAAACGATGGTAATTATAGATAATCCAAAAACAGAATACTCAAAAAGAGAAATACCTATTAATAAATATTTATTTAACTATCTAAAAGAAATTGAAGAAAAGGATAAAGAAAAATATTTTATAACAGGAAATTATAAATATATGGAACCACGAACATATTATAATCGCTATAAAAAAATAATTGACATGGTATGTCATGAAGAATATGGTTTTCATTCTCTAAGACATACTTTCGCCACTAGATGTATAGAAATAGGAATGGATCCAAAAACACTAAGCGAAATTCTTGGGCATTCTGATGTAAAAGTAACACTATCTTTATATGTCCACCCTACAAATAAATTAAAAGATAGATATATGGAAAAATTAAATCCAATGACAAATTAAAAACAGTATTTTGAGCAGTCAGATATATTATTTTTATTATATATATTAGAAAAAATAACAAAAAATCATAAAGTAACTACCTTTATGATTAGCATTTTTAATAGCATAAAACATAAAAAGATGTAGAATTATGCATTTTCTACATCTTTTTAATTTATTTTTTATCAGAATTTTTCAAAGTTTCCGCAAGAGTTGTAC
>CAJUTW010000061.1:1629-4884 GCA_910589335.1 uncultured Bacilli bacterium
GAGTTGTACCTATTGTTGTAAAATTTTGAAGTTCACTTGGAACAATTATTTTAGTTGCATTTCCATTAGCAACATTTACCATTGCTTCATAGCTTTTTAATTTTAAAACAGCTTCATCTATTTGAGCATCTTTTAATAATTTCAATCCTTGAGCAGTTGCTTCTTGAATTTTAATTATTGCCTCAGCCTCACCTTGAGCTTCTCTTATTTTTGCTTCTTTTTCTGCATCAGCTCTAAGAATAGTACTTTCTTTTTCACCTTCTGCAATTAAAATTGCAGCTTTCTTCTCACCTTCTGCTTTTAATATCGCTTCACGTCTCTCACGTTCTGCTCTCATTTGTTTTTCCATAGATTCTTGTATATCTTTTGGAGGTAAAATATTCTTTACTTCTACACGATTAACTTTAACTCCCCAAGGATCTGTAGCCTCATCTAAAATAGCTCTCATTTTAGTATTTATAACATCACGTGATGTAAGAGTTTCATCTAATTCTAACTCTCCAATAATATTACGTAAAGTTGTTGCAGTTAAATTTTCAATCGCATTTACAGGATTTTCTATTCCATAAGTGTATAACTTTGAGTCAGTTATTTGAAAATATACAACTGTATCTATTTGCATTGTTACATTATCTTTAGTAATAACTGGTTGTGGTGCAAAATCTTTAACAATTTCTTTTAAACTTACATTATTAGCAACTCTTTCAATAAAAGGAATTACATAATGTAGTCCTGTTTGCATTGTACGATGATAAGCTCCTAACCTTTCAACAACATATGCTCTTGATTGTGGAATTATTTTTATTCCTAATGCAGCAATCACTACAAAAATGATTAAGACAATTAAACCTAACATTTTACTCCTCCTCTATCTTAACAATGAGTTTAACTCCTTCAATTGATAAAACTTTTACTTTTTCACCTAGATCTATATCTCTATCAGAACAAGCAGTCCATATACTACCTAAAACTTTAACTTCACCATACTTATCTTTTTTTATCTCTTTAGTAACAATAGCACTTTTTCCAATAACTCTATCTAAATTTGTAGGTATTATCTCTTTACTCTTTATTTTTTTTATAATTGGTTTTGTTATTAAAAGTGAAATTAAACTTACTATAATAAAAACAATCAATTGTATAAAAATAGAATTTGTAAAAAAAGAAGTTATCATAGAAGCAATAGCTCCAATAGCAAACCAAATTGAAACTAAATTAATAGTAACAATTTCTATTATTAGTAAAATTATAAAAGTTACAAACCAATAAATAGCCATAAACTCACCTCTACCTAAATTATATGTTAAATAACTGTAATTTTCAACAAAAAAGAACATTATTACTTGTCTCAAAAAAATATCTATATTATAATTAACTAAAGATAGGAGTATGAGTTATGAAATTTAATAATAGAGAAAAGCTAATACTTTCTGCAGTAATTGGTGGTTGGGGATTATTTTTAATCGGTAGTGGTCTTGCTATGAATAGTAATATGAAACCTATTATAAATACAAAATATAATTTAAAAGTTAGTGATAAACAAATCTCAAAAGCTCAAGCAAAAAGCAATGAAATAAAATTAAGAGATATTACTATTGAAATAAATAATCCAATAAGTGTTGATATTAAAGATTACTTAATAGGAGTAGAAAATTTAAATCCTGAAACTTTAAAAGCTTTAAAGTTAGACACATCACGTGTAAATATAAATCAAGCAGGAACATATGAATATTCTATTACTTATAAAAAGAAAAAATATATTGCAAATGTTATAATAAAAGAAAAAGAATTACCTAATGTTACTTTCACTTTAAAGACTATAACTTTAACAGCTGGAGATTCGCTTTCAACTAACCCTAGATCATATATAAACGAAAACATATCTGATGAGGTTTTAAATAATATTATTCTAGATTTATCACAAGTAAATAATCAAACACAAGGAAATTATGATTATTATATTACATATAACGGTACTAAATACCAAGGGAAAATAGAAATAAGATATCCAGGAGCAACAGTAATCACAAGACCATCAAATGATCAATCTAAAAATGAAGAAGACAAAAACGAAGAAGAGCAAAATCCACAACCAAGTCCATCTCCTACTCCTTCACAATAAAACAATCCACAATTCTTGTGGATTGTTTTTTTAACTTAAATTAACAATTTCTCCATCAATAACATCTATTACTTCATAATTCGGATTTCTTGATAAACCTGGCATAGTCATGATATCCCCCAATAAAACAGTGATAAACCCAGCTCCAGAATATAAATTAATATCTTTTACTGTTACAATAAAGTCTTCGGGCACTCCGACTTTATTCTTATCATCAGAAAATGAATATTGAGTTTTCGCAACACAAATAGGAAGATTAGTAATATTATTTTCTTCTAAAAGATGTATTTTCTCTTTCGAAATTTCATTAAACTCTACACTTTTAGCACCATATATTTCACAACAAACTTTTCTAATCTTATTTTCTATACTTTCATCAAGCTCATATAATAATTTAAAATTCGATTTTTGATTACTTATAACTTTATTTGCTAAATCAATTGCCCCATTGCTCCCTAATTCATAGGCATTAGAAATTGAATAAACATAATCTTTATTTTTACAATAATCTTCAAATATTTTTATTTCGCTATCTAAATCACTATCAAACTTATTTAAACACACAATAACATTAACTCCAAATTTTTTAAGATTATAATGTTTATCTAAATTAGCAAAACCTTTATTTAAAGAATATTCATTTTCTTTAAATATATCTTCTTTTTTTACACCACCATGATACTTTAAGGCTTTTATAGTAGCAACTAACACTACACAATCTGGCTCTAAATTTCCCAAACGACATTTAATATCAAAAAATTTTTCTGCTCCTAAATCAGCTCCAAATCCAGCTTCTGTCACAACATAATTTGCATTGCTCAAAGCTAATTTAGTCGCGATTATACTATTACAACCATGAGCTATATTAGCAAAAGGTCCACCATGAATAATAGTGGGTGTGTTCTCTAATGTTTGGACTAAATTAGGCATAAAAGCATCTTTTAACAAAGCTAATAAAGATCCTTCAATGTTTAATTGCCTTAAGTAAATAAACTCATTTTTACTATTAACACCTATAACAATATTACCAAGTCTCTCTCTTAAATTTTGAAGTGAAGTAGCCAAACAAAATAAGGCCATAACCTCACTAGCAGAACTTATAGAAAACTTATCTACTCTATTTCCTAAATTAA
>CAJUTW010000062.1 GCA_910589335.1 uncultured Bacilli bacterium
AAAAAAGCCTTATAGGCTTAGAGAAGACCACGCCTTTAGACGTGGTTTGTTATTACTTTTTTACTGTTGCACAATACTCTTCAAAAGAAATTTTATTATCTTTTATATATTTAGCTATTTCTTTACCAACATATCTATAATGCCATGATTCATATTGATATCCTGTTTCATTAACTTTATCTTTAGGAAATCTTAAAATAAATCCATATTCATGAGCATGTTCTTGCATCCAAGTAAATTCTTTAGTATTTTCAAAATTAGTATAAGTTTCTTTAATATTATAAACATCTACTGCTAGTCCTGTTTGATGTTCAGAGTGTCCTGGTCTTCCAGAATAAGTATCAGCTGCCTCTTTACCATCATTTTCAACATATCTATTATATAAATTAACTTGATAATTATAACTTCTATAAGTAGACATAGCAATTATGTTTAATTTTTCTTGCTTTGCAGCATGAGATAGTTTTTCAAAAGCTTCTTTAGCATAACTTACTAATTTCATATTTCCAAGAGCATAATTAGAATTAATAGATTGTAAGTTTTCTGGAATAAAATCTTCTTTTAAATAATTATATTTATTTACTAAAACTAATTCTGTATTTTGATTTATAGCTTCTTTTGGATTTTCATAAAATTTTTTATCTAAATTCATATTAACATTTTTTATAATTTGTTTATCATTTAAGTCTTTATTTTTTTCTTTATAAGCAATATAACGATCTAGATATTCTTCATTAAAATAAGAAATTTTTTTATTAATATTATTTAATTTTTCTAATTTTTTCTTTTTAGATGAAGTTTTATTTATTACTTGTTTACTTTCTTTATTGGATTTGTTATTTACTAAATTAATTCCATTAAATATACCAATCGATATTACTATTAAAGATATAATAAAAAGAGTAAAATTTTTCTTCTTTAATTTTTTAGTTTTCATATAATCACCTAATTATATAATATCATTAAATTTATGGTTTTATGAATAAAATATAATTATTTGACATAGAAAAAATTAGGAGGATTTTATGAAAAAATTTTTATTATTACTTATTCTTTTATTATTACCTTTTAAAGTTTTTGCTTTAGAGGATTTAGTTCCTAATAGTGCTAGTTCTATTTTAATTGAGGCAGATAGTGGAAAAATTATTTATGAGAAAGAAAAAGATAAAAGAGTTAGTGTTGCATCGATGACAAAGATGGTTGCTCAAATTATTATTTTAGAAGAAATAGAGAAGGGACATATAAAATGGAGTGATGTAGTTACTGTTAGTCGTAATGCTAGTGGTATGGGTGGATCACAGATTTATTTAGAAGAAGGAGAAAAAATAACTATTGAAGATTTGATGAAGGGAATTAGTGTTGCTAGTGGAAATGATGCTACTGTAGCAATGGCTGAAGTAATTAGTGGTAGTGAGGAAAAGTTTGTTAAAAAGATGAATCAAAAAATTAAAGAATTAGGACTTAAAAATACACATTTTTCGAATTGTACTGGACTTGATACAGATGATCATTATTCTAGTAGTTATGATATGGCTATGATTGCTAGGGATTTAGTGGTTAATCATTCTGAGATACTTAGATTTTCTTCTATTTATGAAGATTATTTAAGAGAAGATACTGATAGAAAATTTTGGTTAGTTAATACAAATAAACTTATAAGTTTTTATGATGGTGCAGATGGTTTAAAAACTGGTCATACAGATGCTGCTGGTTATTGTTTAGCAGCAACAGCTAAGAGAAATGATTTACGTCTTATAGCAATAGTTTTGGGAGAAAAAGATAGTAAGGTAAGAAATTCTGAAACAGTATCTTTATTAGATTATGGATTTAATAATGTAAAATTAAAAAAAATAGTTAATAAAGGAAGTGTAGTAAAAAAAATAGAGGTTAATAAAGCAAATAAAGATATAATTAATGTTAAGTTAAAAAATAATTTAAATGTAGTTGAAAATTCTGGAATAAATAATAAAAAATATAAGTTTAATGTTAAAGTCAATGATATTAAATTACCAATAAAAAAAGACTCAGTTGTTGGTAAAATAGAAGCAATATATAAAAATAAAGTAGTATCAACAGGAGAATTAATTGTAGATGAAGATATTGAAGAATTAAGTTATTTAGAATTATTAAAAGAAAATTTAATGAATGTAGTATTTGGTAAAATATAGAAAGTTTATTAAGTATTTAGAACTTTCTTTTTTTTTTTTCTTTTGATATAATACATATGAATAATTAAGAAAGGTTTGATTATATGGCTAATAAAAGTAAAAGACCTTATAGTGTTCCTAGTAGAACGATAAAAACTAATGGAGTTAAAAAGACTACTAAAAAGAGTAAAACAGAAAATGTATTAAAAGTAGCATCTGAAAGTAAAATTAGAAAAAATAATACTTCTAGTAGGACAAAGAAGAATGAAAATATAAAAAAGAAAGAAGAAGTTAAAAATAAAAAAATTAATAATGTAAATGTTAAAAGTAAAGAGATAAAAAATAATAAAAATAATAATACAAGTACTAAAAGTAAAGAAATAAAAAAAGAAGTTCCTAAAAAGAAAAAAGAGAAAGCTAAAAAAATTAATTTAGATTTTACAACTAGAATTAGAATTGATAAAGATAGAATAAATGATTATGAGACTCTTGATACAAGTTTTTTAGAAGGAAGAATAGATAAAAAGACTAATAAGAATAAAAAGTTAAAAGAGAAGATTTTAAAAGAAAAGAAAACTAATAATAATGAATTAGATTTTGGAGTTATTAAGAATTTTATAATTATATTATTGATTATTATAGGAGTAGGATTTTCTGTAATGTTTTTTTCTAAATCAATTTTAGATGGTAAATATAGTAATAAAGATACTCAAGAAAATGAAAAAGTAGTTACAAAAGATGAAGAATATCAAGAAGAAGTAATTGATGATAATTATTTATTTGTAGGGGATTTTTATACAAAAGAATTTAATTTTGATGATTATGATTATCATTATGTTAAAGTATGTGAAAATGATTTTACAACAAAAAAAGTATTAGATGATTTAAAAAATAAAGTTTATAGATATAATCCATCAATTGTATTTATTCAATTAGGAATAATTGATTTAAATGAAAATAAATCAGTTGATGAGATAGTTAATAATATGGAAGAAATAATTGATAATATAAAGGATAATAGACCTTATACTAAAATATATATAGAATCTTTATATCCAATTAATAAGGATGCTGATAAATTTGATAGAATAATTTCTAAAGATATTTTAGAAGATGATATTAAAGAAGTTAATAAAAAGTTAGAAGATTTAACTAAAAATAAAAAAGTGGAATTTTTAGATTTATATAGTATTTTAAGTGATGAAGATAAGTTAAAAGATGATTATTCTTCTAATGGAGTAAAATTAAATGAAGAAGGTTATAACTTAGTTAGAGAAAAAATAGAAAAAATTATTAGTAGTAAGTAAGAATATTATAGGAATTATAATATTTTTTCTTTACATTTTAAATGGTTTTGCTATAAAAAAGATTTTACTAATAATTAAAAAACTGAAGTTACAATAAAAAAATATAGAAAAAAAGAGAAAGAAGAAATAAATAGACTTTTTGAAATTAGAAAGTAGACACAAAAATGAAGAGTTTACTTTTTAATTTTTATTAACAGGTTCAAATAAATGGACTTTTTTTTATTTTTTGTTCTAATAATAAGATGTTTTCATATTATTAAATATAGAATAAGAAAGCGAGGAAAAATAAGTGGAAACATTAAAAGTTAGTAGTAAATCAAATCCTAATAGTGTAGCAGGAGCTCTTGCTAATGTATTTAGAGAAAAAGGAAGTGTAGAAATACAAGCTATTGGAGCAGGGGCATTAAATCAAGCAATAAAGGCAATTGCGATAGCAAGAGGATTTGTAGCTCCTAGTGGTAAGAATTTAGTATGTATACCAGCTTTTCAAGATATCTCTATTGATGGAGAAGAAAGAACAGCTATTAAATTAATTATTGAAGCTAAATAATTATAATAAATTAAAATATGTAGAAATTTGAGATGTTTTTTCAGATAATTCTACATATTTTTATTTTATTTATGAAAGAAAATGGTATTCATAAAGGTAGATACTTTATGATTGATATTTTCTATTATTTTCTACTATTTACTACATTAAATATACAATAAATTTAGTATTTAAGCAATTAAATAAAGTCGTTTTTATAATAAATTAAAATTTTTTTCAATAATTTATTATAAATAAGTAGTCAATAAATAGTCAGATATATAAGTATATAAAAAAGTAACAAATAATTACATTTATTTAATAATAGTCAATATTTTAGTCAAAGAATTTAAAAATCGTTATTATTCAATATGAATTAGCCTTTTTCATCATAAAGTATCTACCTTTATGATTTTAGAAAGGGTATATATGAAGAGTTTTAATTGTGTTATAAATTTTTTTATTAAGAATAAATTGATTAGTTTTTGTTTTTTAGTTTTGTTAGTTGTAGGTTTAATTACAG
>CAJUTW010000063.1 GCA_910589335.1 uncultured Bacilli bacterium
TATATAAATGATTTAGCAAATTTTATAAAAAACAATATTAAAAATGTCACAAAGATTGATTTTTTACCTTATCATAAATTAGGAGATAATAAATATCAAGATTTAGGCATTAAAAATCCATATATCAATAAAAAAGAAATGGATAAAGATAAATGTAATGCTTTATATAATAAATTTTTAGAAATATACAAAAAGAGCAATTAAAATGCTCTTTTTATGTGTTATAATGTATTAAGAAAACAAAAATATATACATAAAGCTTTAATATTTTTTTAAATTTTTAGCAATTTCTTTATTTAAATCTCTTGTTTTTATTGTCTCACGTTTATCAAAAGTTTTTTTACCACGACAAACCCCCAATAAAACTTTTAATTTATTATCTTTAAAATACAGTTTTAATGGTATCAATGTAAGTCCTTGTAAATTTATTTTTTCTGAAATCTTTTTAATTTCTTTTTTATGTAATAAAAGTTTTCTACTACGAGTTTCTTCATGATTAAAAATATTACCTTCTTTATAATGACTTATAAACATATTAATTAAAAAGATTTCATTATTTTTAACTATTCCATAGCAATCTTTTATATTACACTTTCCACTCCTTACAGATTTAATCTCTGTACCAGTAAGAACAATACCTGCTTCATATTCATCTTCTATAAAATAATCGAATTTAGCTTTTTTATTATAAATTTCCATATGAACCTCCTTTATTCGTATGTTAATCCCCAAGTAAGATCAGGATAAAATGTATTCACGACACCCTTATATTTTTCATATAACTTCATATAATTTGGTAAAATACTATCATTTAACTTTGAAAATGGTATTACCTTAAAATCTTTTCTATCCTTAGTATAAATTAATTGAGCTTTAGGACTTTCAATAGAAATAGTTACATTATCTAAAGTATCAACTTTTTTTCTGATAGTGACTTCCATCATTAAACCTATTAATCTTTCAGTAACCCCTTGATCAGAAATAAAATTTCCCAAAGAATATATTACGAAAGTTTTTCCATTATTTAAATACTCAACAGGTTCAACAACATGAGGATGGGCTCCAATTATAATATGAACACCTAAATTAGATAAATAATTAGCAATTTCATCTTGATGAACATCAACTCCTAATGAATACTCTGTTCCCCAATGCATCGCAACAATAATCACATCAGCCTTATCTTTTACTTTTGCAATATCAGCTGCTGCTTTTTCGGGAGAATAAACATTATTCAAATACTCTTTATTAACAGGTGTCTCTAATCCATTTGTCCAAGTTGTATAAGATAAAAATGCATATTTTATCCCATTCTTTTCATAAACTTGACTAGTTTCCATTTCTCTTTCTTCTGCTGAAATCCATTGTCCAGAATAAACAACTTTATCCTTTTTTGTTTTCCAATAATTAACAGAATTAATAACTCCTTGTTCATTCTTATCCATCGTATGGTTTGTAGCAAGAGAAACCATATTAAAACCAGCATCAATAAAAGCATCTCCAACTTCTTGTGGAGAATTAAACCTCGGATAACTAGAATATCCTAAACTTGCACCACCTAAAATTGTTTCTTGATTATAATAAGCTAAATCATATTTAGATGCAATAGGTTTAATATATTCAAACATATTACGAAAATCATAACTTCCATCTTTTTGTTTAGCATCATTATACACTCCATAATGAATTAAAGCATCCCCTACCATAAATAAATTAGCTGTATATTCCTTTGGTTCTTTTTTAATAACTTTTTTATCTTTTTTATCATTAGAAAGTTCTACTTTCTTATTTTTAACATTCGAAAAGTAAGATATATGATAAATTCCTCCAAAACCAATTACTCCTATTAATAAAATTAATAAAAATACCAATTTACTTTTTCTCTTTAATCTTACTTTTCTTTTAGACATACTACTTTTCTACCTTCCTAATAACTTCAAAATCAATAGTCTTTTCTACTTTTGAAGCTCTTACTACTTTTATTAAAACTCTTTCACCTATCGAATATTTTACATGACTTCGTTCACCAGTTAAAGTCATATGTTCTTCATCAAAATGAAAGAAATCTTTCATTTCTCTTAAAGGAACTAAACCTTCTATTAAATTATCAAGTTCTACAAACATTCCAAAACTAGTAACAGAAGATATCATTCCTTCAAATTCTTCACCAATATGTTTTTCCATATATTCAGCCATTTTCATATCTTCAACTTCTCTTTCACAATCAACAGAAGCTCTCTCTCTTTCTGATGAATGTTCTGCAACATAAACTAGTTTTTCTTCCCATTTACGTATAGTCATCATATCAATTCTACCATCTATCAAATAAGTTCTAAGAAGTCTATGAACAGTTGTATCTGGATATCTTCTAATTGGTGAAGTAAAATGAGTATAACAACTACTAGCTAAACCATAGTGTCCCAAATTTTCTGGCTTATAAACAGCTTTTTGCATACTTCTTAAAAGTAAACTAGACAATATTTTATATTCTGGTTTATCTTCTAACTGTTTAAGAATATTTTGTAAAGTTGTTGGTTTAACATCTTTTATATTTCCATTAACTTGATACCCCAAGCTACTAACAAAACCTAAGAAACTTCTTATCTTATCTTCTTTAGGATATTCATGAACACGATAAATAAAAGGAAGATTCATAAAATAAATATGTGTTGCAACACATTCATTAGCAGCAATCATAAAGTCCTCAATTAAATTTTCTCCAACTCCTCTATCTCTTAAGACAACATCATAAGGAACACATTTCTCATCTACTAATATTTTAGCTTCATCAACACCAAAATCAATATAACCACGTCGTATCTTAGCCTTTCTAAGAATATCAGCTAACTCCTTCATTAATTTTAATGCATCAACATATTCTTCATACTCATCAGGTATTTCATTTTTTTCTAAAATGCTATTAACTTTTTTATAAGTCATTTGAATTTTAGAATTAATTATACTTGGAAAAATTTCATAATTTAATTGTTTTCCACTACTATCAAATTCCATAATACAACTCATGGCTAATCTATCAACATTAGGATTTAGTGAACATATTCCATTAGACAATTCATGAGGTAACATTGGAATAACTCTATCAACCAAATAAACACTAGTTCCTCTCTCCATTGCTTCATTATCAAGAGGACTTCCTTCTTTAACATAATAACTAACATCCGCAATATGAACACCTAACTCGTAATGACCATTTGGAAGTCTTTTAATAGATATAGCATCATCAATATCTTTAGTATCATCTCCATCGATTGTAAATATCATTTCATCTCGTAAATCACGTCTACCCTTATGTTCTAAAGAAGAAACCTCCATTGGCATTTCTGAAACTTCTTTTTTTACATCATCTGGAAAATCAACATTAATATTATATTTATAAATTATAGATAAAATATCGACACCTGGATCATTTACATGTCCTATTATTTCTACAACTTCTCCTTCATACTTTCCATCATTATTTATTTTTTTACCAAGCTCAACAATAACTTTATGTCCATCTACCGCATTTAAACTTTTTTCTTTAGGAATTTCAATTTCTAACTTTATCTTAGAATCATCAAGATTTATATGACCAATCCCTTTTTTATCAAATTTAATTAATCCAATATATCTTTTTATTTTTCTTTCAATAATTTTTAAAATTCTACCTTCAAGTCTATCTAAAGTCATTTTACTAGTAATTTCAACAAGTACTATATCATCATGTATAGCACCATTCATATTATCTTGAGCAATATAAACATCATCTTCCATGTTTTCAATTTCTACAAAGCCAAACCCCTTTTTATTTGCTCTCATTACACCTTTTCTTAAATGACTTTTATCTAACATCATAAATTTATCTTTATGAGAGTGATAAATTATAACTTCATCTTCTAATTTTCTTAATTCTTCATTTAATTGCTTAGTCTCCTCTACAGTAGTAATTTCTAATAAATCTTGCAATTCAAAAATATCTAATGCTTTATCACTATTTTTTAATATATTAATTATATTGTCTCTCACTATATCACCTTCTAGTATTTATTATACTTTATTTTTTATAATATAACCAGCATTTTTCAAAAGAAAAAAAGGACTAAGTCCTTATATAAACATTGATATTAAACATATTACAAAAAATGCTAAACCTAAAACCATAGTAATACGTGTAATAACAAGTTCTGAACCACGTTCTTTTCTATTTGTAAATAATTCACCCTGCCCTCCAGAAATAATCTGAGGACCACTATCAGCTTTAGCGCTTTGTAATAATACTATAATAATTAATAGAATAGATACTATTAATAATGCTGTTTCCATTTAATCCCTCCGTTAGCAATACATATATAATAACACAAATCAAATAAAAATACAAACATTTTACAAAAAAGATAGTGTAAAATGATTTGGGGGAAGACACAAAAAAAGAAAGACCTGATGTTAT
>CAJUTW010000064.1 GCA_910589335.1 uncultured Bacilli bacterium
GTATAGATCATCATAGATACTGATGAAATAAAACCTGCAAAATGATATATTAATATTAATATAACTATAATTGCAACTATAGCAAAAATTCCTGCAATTAAAGTTGTTTTTAATGTTTGATCTCCAAATGATGCTCCAACTGTATTAGAAGATATTTCTGTTAACTTACTTGGAAGTGATCCACTATTAATTAAATCTACTAAATTACTTACTTCTTCTTCTGTAAAATTCCCTTGGATTATTACATCACTTGCAAATCCTTGAGACACTGTTGCTGCACTTAAACAACTTGAGCCACTTGTTCCACACTCTGATTTTTCTTTTTCATAACTATTTTTTAATGGATTGTAATCTAACCATATTACAATTGAGTTATTTTCTTGACTACTTATTTTATTTGTTACTTCATAAAATTTGTCTTTATCTTTAACTGTTAATAGAACTGCAGGATTTCCAGCAGAATCTTGACTAATTTTAGCCCCACCAGCTTTTAATACATCACTAGTCATTAAAAGTTTATCTTCTGTATCTCTAAAAGATAGAGTTGCAACAGTAGATAACTGTGTTCTTGCTTCTTCTGGATTTTTAACTCCTGCTAATTTAACTCTTATTTTGTCATTTCCTTCAATAATTATTTCTGGTTCACTAACACCTAAACTATCAATTCTTTTACTTAAGGTTTTATATGTAGCTGTTAATTTTTCATTATTCATTTTAGATCCATCAATAGATTCTGCTTTATAAAATATTTCAAAGCCTCCTTGTAAATCAAGTCCAAACTTCAAATCATTAAATAAAGGTATGAATAAAAAAGTAACTAAAACTACAAATAAACTTAAAAGAATAGATGTTATGATAACTTTTTTCTTTCCATCTTTTTTATTTTTCATTTACCTCACCTCATAATAATTCTATTTTATCTTCAAAGTATTGTGTTCTTCTTGTCTTAGAAATTTTACCTTTTAAATATGTATCTACATTTTTACTTTCTACATGCATAATATCACTAACAATATCTGAAAGCATTAAATTTTTACCTTTAAGCCATTTTTCTTTTATTAGATAATTCCATATATCAATAGCTTTAATATATTTAAAACCTAATCGATGAAATTCTGTTTCTTTTGCATGTAAGGCTGGTTTTACTCTTTTATATAATTCATTTAGAGAACTAAATTCATAATCCATAAAAGATCACATCCTTTTTTGAATTAATAATATTATATCGAATAACTAAAAAAAATTAAAGTATTATTGAAGAATTTCTTTACTTTTCAACAAAATAAAAAAATTAAGTAGTTATAAATACTTAACATTTTTAATTTATTTATCTATTTTAGCTCTTGGAAAAGCATTATAATATACTTCTTTTAATCTTTCGGATGAAATATGTGTATATATTTGTGTAGTTTTAATACTTTCATGTCCTAACAATTTTTGAACAGTTAATAAATCACATCCTTCATTTAAAAGATGAGTTGCAAAACTATGTCTTATCATATGAGGAGAGATATTTTTATTAATACTTGTCTTTTTTATTATTTTATCTAAAATAAACCGTACTCCTCTTTCTGTTAGTTTATTTCCATCTTTATTTAGGAATAAAAACTTTTGATTTTTATCATTTAATTTATAATAGCCATCTTTTAAATATAATTTAAGTGCCTCTTCACAATATTCTCCGTAAGTTACATATCTTTCTTTGTTACCTTTACCTAAAATTAAAATATTTTTTCTACCAAAATCAATATCTTTTATCTTAATATTTACTAGTTCTCCAACTCTAATACCAGTTGCATATAATAATTCTAGTATTAAATAATCTCTTTGTCCTAATGGTAATCTTTTATCTGGAACATTAAACATTTCTTCTAACTCATTATACTCAAAATAACGTGGTAGTTTTTTACTTTTTTTAGGACCTGATACTAATGAAAATACATTACTTTTTATAATTTTTTCGTTTGCTAAAAATTTATAAAATCCTCGTAGAGAACTTAACTTTCTGGAAGTAGAACTATTATTATCTTTTTTTTCATCTTTTAAATATATTAAATAAAATCTTATATCACTATATTCTATATCTTTATAATTTAAATTTTCGCTTTTTAAATATCTAAAAAATTCTCTAATATCGTTTTTGTAGCTTTCTACAGTATTAATAGAATATTTTTTTTGATATTTTAAATAATCTAAATAATTATTTAGAATTTTATTCTCTGTTTCCAATTTCTTCTCCATATTTTTATTTGTGATATTTATTTTCTGTATCAGTTAATCCTAAATCAAAAAGATTAAATTGTCCATCTATATAATTTTCATCTATTCTTTTTAGTATTTCATTTATAATTAATTTTCTTGAGTATGATGTATAATTTTCAGATTTTTTCGAAAAATTATTCAATAACTTAACTATATTTCTAATGTTTAAATAACTTACTAACATCCAACTATTTTTATATGGAACATTTTTAAAATCTTTACTAGTTTCACAATCTTCATAAAAATCTTTGATAGTCTCAGAAATATTACAATATTTACTATAAAAAAATGATGAAAAAGAACCATTTGTATCATTGAATAAAATTTCTGCTAACTCTTTATAAATGTATTTAATTTTATCTTGTTCACTTTTGATATCTTTTTTTAATAAAGCTTTAGCAATAGATTGTAAATAATTTATTAATAAAGAATTATTATGATTATAAATAATATCATTAATTATTAATTGATTATATTTATTTTTATTAACTATAAAAATATCAACATTAGACGTCTTTATATAACCATTTTTTTTCATTCTTTCTATCATTTCTTCTTCAGATGAAAATTTTGTAGTAACCAAATCAATAGCTTCTAAAGGGTTTGCTTTTAAAACGTCATCATTATTAGAATCGTCACTGTACCATGATTTTTTTAATTTTATTATTTTAAAATCATTGGTATCTTTATTACGAGCTATTAAATAATATTTATTCATACTATCACCTGTTTTTTATTATAACAAAAAAAAAGAAGTTTTACTACTTCTCATATTCACATTCACTACATTTTAATTTATCTTTCTTTTCTACAAGATACTTTCCACATTCTGGACAGTTTTCAGTAGATGGTTTATCCCAAGATGCAAATTTACATTTAGGATAATTATTACAACCATAAAAAACTTTGCCTCGGCGAGTAGATTTTTCAATTATTTTTCCATTACATAGTGGACAATCCATTATTTCTTTTATTTCTTTTTCTTCTTTCTTTATGTATTTACATTCTGGATAGTTGCTACAAGCAATAAATTCTCCATATTTTCCTTTTCTAATTACTAATGGATTTTTACATTCTGGACAATTTTCACCTATTTCTTCTGGGGCTTTTTTCTCCATATCATTAAATGCATTTTTTACACGTGGTTCAAATAAATCGTAGAATTTTTTTAATATTTCATTCCAAATTAGTTCACCTTCTGCAATGTTATCCAAATCATTTTCCATATCACGTGTGTATTCTGTGTTTATTAAATCACTAAAGAATTCTTGTAATTTATCAGTAGTTTCTATACCCATTTCGGTTGGTTTAAATTTCTTCTCTTCAACAATTACATAATCTCTACTTTTTATTGTGTCAATAATTGTTGCATAAGTAGATGGTCTTCCTATACCTAATTCTTCCATTTCTTTGATAAGTTTTGCTTCACTATATCTTGCTGGAGGTTTAGTGAAGTGTTGGCTACAATCTACATCAGTTGTTGTACAAACTTCACTATCACCTATTTCTGGTAATATTTTATCTTCTGAGTTTTCATAATCTTTATATATTTTTAAATAACCATCAAAAATTAAAATACTGCCAGTAGTTTTAAATTTATAATTATTATTATCAAAAATTATAGTAGTTTGGTTAACTTTTGCATCACTCATTAAAGAGGCTAGAGTTCTTTTGTAAATTAAACTATAAAGTTTAAATTCATCTTCACTTAAATATTCTTTTATTTTAAGCGGTTCTCTTAAAACACTTGTTGGTCTAATTGCTTCATGTGCATCTTGAACATTTTCTTTTTTCTTACCTTTTTTAATATATCCGACATACTTTTTACCATAATTTTCTTCGATAAATTTCATGGCTGGTTTTACAAAATCCTCTGATAAGCGAATAGAATCTGTTCTCATATAAGTAA
>CAJUTW010000065.1 GCA_910589335.1 uncultured Bacilli bacterium
CAGCTCTCACCCGCATAGCGGGTGGTTTTATTATGTTCCTATCCCGGAACAAAATAAAAAGATATGATTTTTCACATATCTTAACAGCTAATCTAAACTTATATTTTGCTGAGTAGTTTTATAAAGAGAAGCAATATGATTTTGAGTTAACCAAATATCTTCTTCTATAATTTTAAATTTACTCTAGTTGTTCCATCTTTATCTTGATATATCATTATATCATTTTCTAACATGTCAATTATTTCATTTCTTTTCTATTATATTTGAATAGACATTTCACCTCATCACTAGTTTTTCCTTAATTTTAAAATATATTTCATTAGTTTTATCTAATCTTAACAATTTATATACATACTAATTTTATTGAATAATAAATTATAATAACATCACATCTTCTATTTTACAGATATCTTTGTCTTTCCACCCATATAAGGTTGAAGTGCCTTAGGTATTTTTATACTTCCATCTTCTTGATAATTATTTTCGATAACAGCAATAAGTCCACGAGGAGTTGCAACAACAGTATTATTTAAAGTATGTAAATAATATGTTCCTTTATCTCCTTTAGCACGAATTCCTAAACGTCTAGCTTGAGCATCTCCAAGTGTAGAACAGCTTCCAACTTCAAAATATTTCTTTTGTCTTGGACTCCAAGCTTCAATATCACATGACTTAACTTTTAAATCAGCTAAATCTCCACTACAACATTCAAGTTGTCTAACAGGAACATCAAAATTTCTAAATATTTCAACAGTAAGTTTCCACATTTTTTCATACCACTGCATTGATTCTTCAGGTTCACATATTACAATCATTTCTTGTTTTTCAAATTGATGAACACGATAAAGTCCTCTCTCTTCTAACCCATGACTTCCCCCTTCTTTTCTAAAGCATGGAGAATAACTTGTCATACTTATTGGTAATTCATCTTTCTTAATAATTTGATCTTTAAACTTACCAATCATACTATGTTCACTTGTACCAATTAAATATAAATCTTCACCTTCTATTTTATACATCATAGCTTCCATCTCAGGAAAAGACATAACTCCAGTAACAACATCACTATGAATCATAAATGGTGGAATTGCATAAGTAAACCCAGCATCAATCATATAATCTCTTGCATAAGCAATCATAGCTTCATGAAGTCTTGCAATATCACCAAGTAAGTAATAAAAACCTTGACCTGAAGTTCTACCTGCTGCATCTTTATCCATTCCATTAACTCTATCAATAATATCAGCATGATATGGAATTTCATACTCTGGTACTACTGGTTCTCCAAATTTTTGTACTTCCACATTTTCAGTATCATCATGTCCAATTGGAACAGTTGAATCCATAATTTGTGGTATTACCATCATCTTATCCTTTATTTCTTTAGTAAGATTTTCTTGCTCAACTTCCAACTCAGAAATTTCACCAGCAGTTTCTGCAATACGACTCTTTATCTCTTCAGCCTCTTCCTTTTTACCATCTTTCATTAATTTACCAATTTCACCACTAAGCTTATTTTTATCTGCCTTTAAACCATCCACTCTAACTTGTACTTCACGAACTCTTTTATCTAATTCATAAACTTCATCAACAAGCACTAACTTTTCATCCTGAAATTTTTTTCTTATATTTTCCTTTACAACTTCTCTATTTTCTCTAATTAATTTTATATCTATCATAATTTTCCTCCTAAATAATTAAATCATATTTTTTATTTTTTAATGAATTTTTTTACTTCCATTTCAATACTTTCAATATCATCATAATAAATAATATCAACTACATTCCTACAACCCTTTATCAAACTAGAAATTTTACTACCAGCTTTAGCAATTACCAAAATTGGTATCCCAAGATTAACTGCTTCTTGTAACTCCATTCCCTGTCCAGTAGAAACAACACTAAGTTCAGCAATTATATATTTAGTATCTTTAAGTAAATCTAAAGCTCTTTGATATTTTTCACAATCAGTACCAGTAAATTTCATAGTATCTATTAGACTTGAAACTAAAAATCCATCCCCCGAGACAATATTTACTAATTTTTTATAATTATTAATTAAATCAGCATCAGAAGATAATACTGAACCCGTAATTAATATTCTATTTTTAACTTTTTCTATATGATTTTTTAAAACTTGTATAGCACTTTCTCTATGAAGACCTTTAACTACTTCTATTTTATTATATCCATATTCAAATAATTTATCTGAATTTATAAGAATTTCTGGATTATAATATTTATCACTATCTTCTAAAGTAGCAGCATAAACAACTTTATTTATCCCTTCATAAAGTATGACTCCAATACACATTGTACAAGGTTCACACGAGGTGTAAATAGTAGAACCAGCTAATTCACCATACAAATTTTTATTTTTTGATGCACTCTCAATAGCAGCAAGTTCAGCATGAGGAAACATACTTTTGTTTATTAAAGTTATATCATCACTTCTACCAATAATTTTTTTATCTTTAACAACAATTGCTCCATACGGAAACCAAGCAGTCTTAGAAATCTCAATTGCTATATCAATATAATCTTCATCTGTCATATGAATTCTCCTTCTAAACAAAAAAAGAATCGCAACAAGGAGTGCTATAAGCACGGTGCCATCCTTTTTTTTACTTTATTTGATAACGGTATTAACCGGATATATAATCATCTATAGAGTAGATAAATAAGTATTTAATAATCGTTTTCACCAACCACGACTTCTCTTTAATTAAATAATCTTATTATTAGTTCTAATAATCGACTTGATATAATTATAATAAATAAAACATCAAATTACAAGTATAATTAATTTAATAAGCTAATTTTAAGATAAAAAACACTTCAAACTTTTATTAATACTATTTAATTTTTTATAATCAACAACAGTATCGATATCAATTTTATCAATTTCAGTTTCAAAAAAACCTTTAATACCATCTGTTAAAGAAACATAATACTTAGTACCACTATCAGTTTTAACAACTTTAACATACCCTTCTATCGGATCTCTTAATATTTGTAAAAATAAATTAAGTTCATCTCCAACATCACTCATATAAACATAATAACTTCCATCATTAGATTCTAAATTATCACAATTTATCTTATTATTATCTATCGCATCTTTAGTTTTATTAACCATCTTTCTAGCAGCATAAACATAATAATAATCATCAATATTAGATTTACCACTACTTAATAAATTATTATAAACAAGTAAACCTAAGCCTATTATAAAAAATAATAAAGATACTACTAGAAACAATTTTTTTCTTTTATAGTCAATTTCAACAGAATTTTTAACATCATAATTTACAAAAGTTCTACCTTCAAATAAATAACTACCATAAGCAATAACTGGTATCATTATGATAGGAAATAACATAGTAAGAATTCCACTACATTTAAATTTTTCTCCTATTTTATAAAATAAAATAAAAATATAAATAATACCTATAACTGGTATCAATGAAATTAAACCTAATATTTTTTTATTAAAAGCCATTTCACTTAAAATCATAATATTATAAACAGGTATTAATGAAGCCCACCATCTTTTATTAGCTTTCATAAATAAAAGTTCTATTGAATATAAATAAAAAAATGTAATCGACAATATTATAGCCATAAAAGGAAAGATAGAATTTGCTATTTCAAAAAAATTAAAACCTCTATTTAAAACTACACTAAAAAATAAAATTATTATAGAAATTAAATATAAAAAGAAAGTTAAATAAAAACATAAATTATTATTTCCAGTATTATTCGCAATACTTTGAACAACTTGTTGATTATTACCATTTCCCATTAAAAAATTACCAGAACCAACTTGATAAGTATTATCGTTATTAGCAATATATTGTTGCATATTTCTATTCTCAGGATGATCATAATTCAAATTACCACACTTCATACAATATCTAGAACTAGCCTTCATAGCTTCACCACATCTAGAACAATAAATCATCTCTTCATCATTCATATAAACCTCCACTATCCTAACTATAATTAGTCTACCACAAATTTAGGAATAATACAAAAAAGAATCAACTATCTCTAGTCAATTCATTTTAACTATCCATATCGATTACATATGGAGTATCAC
>CAJUTW010000066.1 GCA_910589335.1 uncultured Bacilli bacterium
CTATTATGGAGTTAAATTTTTATCTTTTGTTGGAAGAATTAAATATGGAGTTAAATTAGGAGATTTTCATTGTGGTTTAAGAGCTTTTAAAGCATCATTATTAAAAAAAGTGAAGTTTTCTTCTAATGGTATGGAATTTGCAACTGAGATGATTGCTAAATTTAGGAATTTTAAAATATGTGAAATTCCTACTGAATTAAGAAGATGTAATGAAGATAGAAAAAATCATTTGAGAACTATAAGAGATGGATTTAGACATTTATTATTTATATTGTTAAAGAAATAAAGGAGGAATAGTATGAGACTTTCTCAAATAGATGCTGATAATTTAAATGATTCTTTGGTAAATAAGATTTTATTTTCTGTTCCTAATGATGATTTAAAAAAAGGTGATTGTATATTAGTATTTGGCTCTTTTATAGATTGGGAAAATAGAATGAAAATTGCTATCAATCTTTATAAAGAAGGTCGTGCTCCTACTATATTAATTTCAGGTGGTGCAAGTGAAATTGGAAATAAAAAAGAAGCATTGATAATGAGAGAGTATGCTATAAATAACGGAGTGAAATTAGAAGATGTGTTAGTGGAAGATGAGTCCCTAAATACAACAGAAAATGTATTATGTTCTTTACTTGTACTACATCGAGCAAAAGTATTATCTAAAATTAAAAGAATATTAGTTGTAAGTAGTCAACATCATATTAGAAGATGTATGTTAACATTATCTAAATATATGCCAAGAGATATAGAATATACTTATTGTTATAATATGGATAAATGTGATAAAGAAAGAATGTTTGAAGAAGTAAGAAATACTATAAAATATATAAAGGAAGGCATTATTGATGATGTTGAGTTGTCAATATAAAAGCTTTCCTTTTATTTTTCAATATTGGAAAGCTCAATAATTTTAGTCATATTATCATCTTTAGCTATTATGTTTTTATGATCTTTTTTACACTTTTGACATTTGTAAATTATTTTAAAAGTATCTTTAAATTTTTCTAATTGAATAGGTTTTAATAAACCTTTACAATTATTTTGTCTGTCTCCAGGGTTTATATCGACATGTTTAGAATATAGACAGTATGGACAATGATCTCTTGAAGTGTAACCTAATGGTGTTACTTCTTTTTGGCAGTTTTCACAAATAAACCCTTCATCTAAATGATTAAACTTCTTCATTTTCTCATCCTTTCTTAAATTTGTTTTGTACATAATTTTCTTCTTTTGTTATTATGGATAGCATTACTTTTAAAAGAAGAATTAATAATATTATTATATCATAATATTTTCAAGTATTTGAAAGATATGATATAATTTTTTATATAGTTCGGAGTGAAGATTATGGAATTAGAATTTAGAATAAATGATTTTGAGGGACCTCTTGATTTGTTATTGCATCTTATTAAGGATAGTAAGATGGATATTATGAATATTGAAATAGAAAAGATTACTACTCAATATATGAATTATATTAATAGTCAAGAAAAAATGAATTTGGAAGTCTCATCTGAATATTTAGTTTTAGCTAGTGAATTATTAGAAATTAAATCTAAAATGTTACTTCCTAGTGTAAAAAGTGAAGATTGTGAAGATGAAGAAAATGACCCACGTGAAGAATTAGTTAATAGACTTCTTGAATATCAAGCTTATAAAGATATTACTAAAGTTTTACAAGAAAAAGAATTACTTAGAAAAGAAATTTATACTAAAACTCCGGAAAATGTAAGTAATTATGTTTGTGAAGTTCATGAAATTCATGCAGATGTAACTTTGGATGATTTAGTTAATGCTTTAAAAAAATATTATCAAAGAAAATTAGAATGTAAACCTTTAAAAACAAAAGTTACAGTTAATGAAATTAGTGTTTCTTCTAGAAGAAGTGATATAAAAAGTATTTTAAAAGATAAAAAACGTATTTCTTTTTTTGAGTTATTTCCAATTGTATCAAAAGATTATATAGTTGCTACATTTTTGGCAGTATTAGAAATGGCTAAGAGTAGGGAGTTAATTATTAAACAAGATAGAGCTTTTGAAGATATTGTTTGTGAGGTGGTAGAAAGTGCATAAGGCAGTTTTAGAAGGATTATTGTTTGTTGTTGGAGAAGATGGATTAACAATTGAACAATTAGTGGATGTTTTAGAAATAAATGAGGAAGAGGCTAAGTGTCTTCTTATGGAGTTAAAAAAAGATTATGAAAGTGATAATAGAGGTCTTAGAATTGATTTTTTAGGTAATAAATTTAAATTGACTACAAAATTTGAACATAAAAATTATTATCAGAAGTTAATTGAAAATCCTGAAACAAACTTTTTAAGTCAAGCAGCTCTTGAGACTTTAGCAATAATTGCCTATAACGAACCAATTACAAGAGTTCAAATAGATGAGATTAGAGGAGTTGGTACTACTTCTATTATAAGAAAATTGGTTGCTAAAGGTTTTATTAAAGAAAGTGGAAGAAGTGATTTACCAGGGAGACCAATTCTTTATGAAACAACACATGAATTTTTAGATTACTTTTGTTTATCTTCTATTGAAGATTTGCCTAAAATAGAAGATATATTAAAAGAATTTTCAGATAAAGATGAAGATAATAATACTGATTTATATACTTCAAAATATACAGAAGAAGAAAGTTAATATGGAAAAAAAATTTATTGATTTTGATTAAATCTATGGTATAATCAATTTGTACCTTGCTTCCATGGCGGAATTGGTAGACGCGGCAGACTCAAAATCTGCTTCTAGCAATAGAGTTCCGGTTCAAGTCCGGATGGAAGCACCAGTGACGAATCTGTTCGAACTATTCGAACTTTATATATAAATATCAACTCAAATTGGGTTGATTTTTTCGTTTTATGGAAAATCATCCTATTAGGAAAGGATGGTATTTATGATTAATATTATTAAGCAAGAAATTATATTTGATGAATCTTTAAGACAAAGATTAGAATTTATATGTGAGTATTCACATACTACTCCTACTTTTATAAATGGCTATATTCATAAGGTAGCAAAAACTAATCTTTCTTATGTAGAGCCCCATAAGATAATCATTAAAGGTATAACATTCCTTGCTTTTAATTATTCTAATGAGATTTATATTAAAAATTTATCACAAAAGATTAAAATATCAGAGTTAGAAGATTATTTAAAGGGCATTTAATTCGGCAAAAATTGATATTTCATTTTGTTCCGGGATAGGAACATAATAAAACCACCCGCTATGCGGGTGAGAGCTG
>CAJUTW010000067.1 GCA_910589335.1 uncultured Bacilli bacterium
AATAAAGAGAGGTGCTTATGAAAAAATTAGAAATAGATAAAATAAAGCAAATGGTTAAAGATGGAAAAATTAGATGGACTAATCATGTTATAGTTAGATTATTTCAAAGAAATATAAGTCAAGAAGATATTGAAAATGCTCTTTTAAATGGAGAAATAATAGAAGAATATGAAAATGATTATCCATATCCAAGCTGTTTAATATATGGAATAAATTTAAAAAATGAAGTTTTACATATAGTGTGTGGTCTAAATGAAGTAGAACTTTGGATAATTACTGCATACTATCCAGATAATATAAAATGGGAAGATGACTTGAAAACGAGAAAGGAGATAAAGTAATATGAATTGTTTTATGTGTAAAGGAGATTTAGAAGATAAAAATACAACATTTATGGTTGAATTAGATAATTGTATTATCATTATTAAAAATGTGCCATCTCAAGTATGTAAACAATGTGGCGAAGTATCATATAGTAATGAGGTTGCAAAACAATTAGAAAAATTAGTAAATTCAGTAAGGAATGCAATTACAGAAATTACAGTAATTAATTATACGGAAAAAGTTGCATAAAATAAAAAGTACACTTAGTGTACTTTAATTAGATCTACATAACATTAAAAAAAATAGGGAATAAAAAGGGGATTGATTTTATAAAAACACAATAATATAATGATAGCATGAAAAAAGAAAGAGCAAAGAGATTAGAAAAATTCTAGTTTCTTTGTTTTTTTTCGTTACAAATTTGAAGAAAAGGAGTAATTCATGCTACATAATTACAATATTGAAATTAATAACTCTAATGATTTAAAAGATACTACTATGCTAAATTGTAGCATAGTAGTATCACTCTTAAATAATTTGTTTAGAGGAAATTTGATAACAGAAGCGGAACAACAAGAAATAAAAAGAAAAATCTTAAAAGATTACAAACTTTTATAATTTTAATTTACTTTTTATGGCAAAAATGGTATAAATGTTATATAAGTTTTATCTCTAGGCGGAATGGAGGAAAGATGGAAATTCATGGTGTTAGAATAGATATATGGACACATTTTATGAGAGAGTGTATAATAAATTATGTACACTAACTTGAAAGGAGTGTGTCAAAGATGGCAAAGAAAAAAGTATATGATGAAGATTTCAAAAAAATGATTGTAGAATTGTATGAAAACAAGAAACCAGTAGTAGAGATAAAACGTGAATATGGCTTAGCAGAAGCAACTTTATATAGATGGATAAAAGAATATGGAAAAATAAAAACTGCAAATAATGAAACAACAACAAACCATGAGATAAAGCGTCTGAAGAAAGAGTTAGCCCAAGCGAAGGAGGAAAATGAAATATTAAAAAAAGCAGTTGCCATATTCATGCAGAAATAGACGAAAAAATAAAATTTATTGAAGAAAATAAAAACGAGCATAATATTAAATTATTGTGAAAAGTACTGAAAGTACCACGTTCAGTATACTATTACCATAAACAAGGAAGAAAAAATAGATATGTTGAAAACAATAAAAAACTAGATGAAGAAATATTAAAAAAATATACTGAATCCAAAGGCAGATATGGATCGCCGAAAATCAAAAAGGAACTGGAAAAAGATGGAATAAAAGTAAGCCAAAAAAGAGTAGCAAGAAGAATGAAAATATTAGATATTCGCTAAGTAATAGTAAGAAAATACAATCCAGGACCAGCCAAAGGAAAAGTTGATGATACTAATAAACCAAATTTACTTAACCAAGAATTTAAAGAGAAAAGACTCAGAGAGAAGCTAGTTTCAGATATAACATATATTTATACTAAGGAATTAGGATGGACTTATCTAGCAATAGTGATGGATTTGTATAGCTTAAGTGTAATAGGTTATAGTTATGGAGCAAGTATGGAGGCAGATTTAGTAGTACAAGCAATAAAGAACGCAAGAAAAAAAGGAAAATTTAGAAAGAATGCAATATTTCATAGCGATTTAGGTTCACAATATACATCAAATAAAGTTGAAGATTATTTAAAAGAACTAAATTTAAGACATTCTTACAGCAAGAAGGGATATCCATATGATAATGCAAGTATGGAAAGCTTCAATGCCATATTAAAGAAAGAAGAAGTAAATTTACATGAGTATGAAACATTTGAAGAGGCAAAATTATCGATATTTGAGTTTATAGAAGGATGGTATAACAGAAAGAGAATACATTCATCAATTGATTATAAGGTACCAAATGAAATTGAGAATGAGGTAGAATAAAAAAGAACTTACAATTTCAGTAAACTTTCATTAAAAGCTAAAAATGCTAAATTCGTATTGGTGTAAATGGCGACGTAAAGAGCTTTGTATACCATTTATACCAATACAAATTTAGAATATAATGGAGTAATGAAAGTGGTCTCATGTAAATAAAAAAATCTCAAAAAAAGTGTCCAAAAACTTGACATAGATCCAAAAATTATTTGCGTTAGTTTTCTGTTACAATGTAACGTTTTGAAGAATTTATAAATATAAACAATTTAACATTATGAAACAATAAAAAAGTGGAAATTATGTTACAAGTAACATCAAAAATATATTGAAAAATAGAACTAATGGTAGTATAATTTAAACACATTATAGGAAAAGAGGTAATTTATTGAATAAAGAAGAAGTAATAAAAAACAAAAATGAAGCAATAAAAATGATGACAGACTATTTAGATAATTGTTTAGCAATAGATGATAATTCTAATATAAAGAAAGTTAATCTAATTTCATATTGGCAAAAAGATTATATAAATTATATTAAAGATGAAAATAATTTTAATCCTATAAATTTAAAGACATATGAAAGAGGAGATATAATCAAAGTAAATTTAGGCTTTAATATTGGAAGTGAATTGGGAGGATTACATTATTGTGTTGTAATAGATAAGAAAAATAATAGAAATTCGCCAGTAATCACAGTAATTCCATTATCATCTCAAAAGACAGATAAAATTAATAAAAACTCTATTATGTTAGGAAATGATATTTATAACAAGTTGGTAGAAAAATCAAATAAATTATTAGAAGATAGTAAAAT
>CAJUTW010000068.1 GCA_910589335.1 uncultured Bacilli bacterium
CTACATGAAGAAAATCAAATTATTTCTAATGAAATATATAATATAAAAAATAGCAAGAGATGGAAAATAACAGATAAAATATTTAATAATATAAATAAATTTAAAAGAAGGAAGTAAGGTGAACAAAAATGGATTATACAAAAAGACCTGGAAAAAAAATAGAAAAAATAAGGGAAGTAAAAAATGAAGAAAAACCAACTATAACTATTATTACACCATTCTATAATGGTGGAAAAACATTAATGGAAACAGCTAATGCTGTTTTTAACCAAACTTATCCTTTTTTTGAATGGGTTATTGTAGATGATGGTTCTAAAGATAAAGAATCTCTAAAAAAATTAGCCGAATTAGAAACAATGGATAAAAGAATTCATGTTTATCATAAAAAAAATGAAGGACCATCACTTGCTAGAGACTATGCAATTGAAAAAAGTAATAGAGATACAAAATATATCTTTAATCTAGACTGTGATGATATACCAGACAAGAAAATGTTAGAAGTTCTATATTGGACTTTAGAAACTCACCCAGAAGCCTCTTTTGCTTATACAGCAATGATTAATTTTGGTGACAAAGAATTTATTTGGGAAAAATATTTAACAATTGAACAAGAAAAATTTGAAAATCTTATTTGTACAAGTTCCATGATTAAAAAAGATGATCTTTTAGAAGTAGGCTGTTATGGCATTAAAGAAAAGTCGATGTATGAAGATTGGAATCTTTGGTTAAAGCTTATTGCTAAAGGGAAAAAACCAATCCGTGTTAATGCACCATTATTCTGGTATCGTTTTAGTAATAGTGGAGAATTTTCACGAGCAAATAAAAATAAAGAAAATGCTATGAGATATGTCAATGATACAGCCGATACAATTGATGAAGAAGTTGAAGTAATTCAATTTCCAAGAGAGGGAAATAAATACGCTAAAGTAAAAAAATATAATATGACTTTACCAATGTATAAAGATAATAAAAAGAAAAAAATACTTTTTCTTTTCCCATGGATGACAGTAGGTGGAGCTGATTTATTTAACTTAGAATTAATCAAAAGATTAAATAAAGAAAAATATGAAGTTATAGTTTTAACAACAACACCAGAAGAAAATCCTTTATGTCAACAATTCGAAGAATATGCAGAAGTCTATGATATGGCTACATTCTTAGATAGACAAGATTATATTCAATTTGCAGATTACATAATAGAGTCTAGAAATATAAATATGGTAGTAGTAAGTAATACTCCATATGGCTACTACATGGTTCCATATCTAAAAGGAAAGTATCCAAAAATTCCTTTCATTGATTATATTCATTCTATAGATTTAAATGATCCAAGAGAAGCCTTTGGTCGATGTACAATGGATGTAGATAAATATTTAACTAAAACATATTGCTGTAATAACTTTACAAAAAATCAATTAATAAAAAATTATAACAAAACAAATGTTGAGACTTTATACATAGGTACTGATGCCAAAAAATTTGATCCTAAAAATTATGATAAAGAACAGCTTAAAGAAAAGTATGAAGTCCCTCAAAATAAAAAGATAATAACTTTTATCGCACGATTAGCAGATGAGAAGAGACCATTAATGTTTATAGAAATTGCTAAAAAACTTTTAGAAAGTGATAAAAATTTATATTTTTTAATAGCTGGTGATGGAGCATTAAAGACTAAAGTTCAGTCGAAAGTTGATAATAATTTTAAATTATTAGGAATGGTAAAAAAAACAGAAGAAGTCTATGCAATTAGTGATATTACTATAAATTGCTCTTCACTTGAAGGACTAGCATTAACTTCATATGAATCCTTAGCTATGAAAGTACCAAATATTTCATCAGATGTTGGAGGACAAGCTGAGTTAATAGATGATAGTGTAGGAGGAATAGTACACTATAATGAGAATGCTAATAAAGAAGTTTTCAATGAAGAGATAAATGATTATGTTCAAAATGTAAAAAGAGTTTTAGAAAATTTAGATAAAATCAAAGGAAATTGTCGTAAAAAAATTGAAAAAGATTTTACTCTTGATTTAATGGCAAAAAAATTTGAAAAAATTGTTAATGATTCTATCGCAAAAGAAAAAGATGCTAAAGTAACTAACAATGATTATATAGAATATGAATTAGCAATAGAATGTTTACATAAAGTGTATTATTATCACTGTAAAAAATATATAGAAAATAAATATGATATAATTTATGCAAATGATCAAGAAAGAAAGAATGTTAAGTGGTCAAAAAGAAAGAAAAAAATTAATAGATTTTTAATTAATCATTATGCTAGAAATGAAGCTATGGTAATAGTAGACTGGTTAAGATCAATTAAAAGACTTTTAAAAGAGATAATTTTATCAATAAAGTTTTTAATAAAATCTATACCAGCAACATTTAAACTTATATACAAGATTATCTTTAAATAATAGATATAATATTTTAGAAAAGGAGTTAAAATGAAATTTAAAAATTTAATACTTTTTATGCTAGTTTTTACAATATTGTTTCCCATAAAAATAAAAGCTCAAGAAAAAAATGGTTGGTCTATTGAAAATAATGAAACTTATTATTATGAAAATGATATAAAAATTAGTGGTTTCAAAGAAATAGAAGGAAAAATATATTTTTTTAGTTATATCAATTCAGCCTTAAAAACAGGATGGCAACATCTAGAAGGAAAAGCATTTTATTTAAATGAAGATGGAACTATAAATC
>CAJUTW010000069.1 GCA_910589335.1 uncultured Bacilli bacterium
TATTAAATGGTAAAGCAAGTAAAAGAAATACTCAAATAAGTAGAGATTTTTATAATAAAATGGATAAAGATAAAATATCAAATACAAAATATTTTAATACGGTTAATTCAATTTGGTTATTAATAAATATAGTTTTTATCTTAGTTTTTATTTTTATGAAAAAAAGGAGTAATTTTATTTCTAATATGTTAAGTATTAATCTTGGATTTTTACTTTATATAGTATCTAATATTATTGTTTTTATGTTTATTTTTCAAATAAATCAAGGAGAAATGTTGATGGGATTTGAAAGATATATGCCTACTTATTTAATTGCTATGATAATTAATTTGTTTTTTATTATTACTTCTTGTGTTAATATTAAAACTTTTTTCTTAGTTGTAATTTATTTAGTTTTATCTTATACTGGTTTTAATAGTGAAAGAGTCGGTGTTATTATAAATGATATAACTTTTTGGAATGCTAATGATATTATAAAGAATGTGAAGGATAATGAAAAAGTTTTTATAATAGATCAAAAATTAGATGCTGGGTTTGAGTTTGTTGAAACTAAATATTTGATTTCTCCAATTAAAACAAATCTTTTATATGAATGGAATATTGGGTATAGTACTTATAATATTTTTTATAAACTTGCTTTAACAAAAGAAGAATTTATAAAATTATTAAAAAAAGATAATTATGATTATATTTATTTAGTTTATATAAATAAAAGTTTTTTATATGAATATGGTGATCTTTTTATAGAAAGTACACAAAAAGAGATAGAAAATCTTACTAATAGTTACAATAGAACTAATGGTTTGTTAATTAATTTAGACAAAGAGTTAAGGTGATAGAATGAATATGGAAGTTGTTATTTTGATACCTGCTTATAATCCTGATGAAAAACTTATAAAAGTTTTAGAAGAATTAAAGGGTAATAATTTTTTAAATATAGTAGTTGTTAATGATGGTAGTAAGGCTGATTCAATATGGAGTACGATAGAGAAATATGCAATTGTTTTAGAGCATGATGAAAATAAAGGTAAGGGTAGAGCTTTAAAAACTGGCTTTTCATATTGTTTAGATAAATTTAGAGATAAAATAGGTGTAATTACAATGGATTGTGATGGACAACATTTAGTTAGTGATGTGATTAAAATTTATCAAGAAATGCTTAACAATAAAGATAGTGTAATTTTAGGATCAAGAAATTTTTATGATAAGAATGTTCCATTTACAAGTAAAATGGGAAATCTTATTTTTAGAAAAATATTAAAATTAAAAATAAAGAAAGAAATAAAAGATACACAAACTGGATTAAGAGGTTTTCCTATTAATGTATTAAAAAGTCTTATAGATATTAAAGGAGATCGATTTGAATATGAAACTAATGTCCTTATTGGTTTAGTGAAGAATAAAATAAAAATATCTGAAGTTTTAATAGAAACTGTTTATATTAATAATAATGAAACTAGTCATTTTAATAGAGTAAAAGACTCTATTGATGTTTTGAAAACAATTATCAAAAAATAATATTATTTATATTTAGAAATTATGATATAATTATTTTAGAGTAGAGAATTTATTATGAAAGTGAGGGTATTTAATGAAGAGAAGTTATATTAAACTATTTTTTATAATTATTATTGTTTTTCTTGTTGGTTTTACTTTAGGAAATTTTAAATTAGAGAAGAATTATATTAAAACAGAAGCAAAAAAATATAATGTAAATAATTCTAATTATATTTCTATCAATTTAGATCAAAATATAGAGCAAGTACAAAATTATTATAAAAAAGGTGATAAAGTCTTAATAAAAATTACATTATCAAATACAAATAATATTGCTCTTTTTGATATTAAACTGAATTTAGTGAAAAATGGAGTTGAGTTTTTAGCAGGTAATGATTATGTTTTAGCT
>CAJUTW010000070.1 GCA_910589335.1 uncultured Bacilli bacterium
CTCTTTAATCTTCTTTTAAATTATAATATACATCTTGAACATCATCAAGATCTTCTAAAGTTTCAACTAGTTTCATAACTTTTTCTTGACCTTCAGTGTCTAGTGAAACTTCCATATTTGGAACATATGTTAATTCACATTCTAAAAATTCTTTTACACCTTGTTTTTCTAAAGCATCTCTAATGGCTGTAAAAGTTGTTGAATCTGTTGAAATCATATATGTATTTTCAACTTTCTCGAAGTCAAGCGCTCCAGCATCTAAAGAAGTCATCATCATTGTATCTTCATCATAATCACCAGGAATTACAATTGAACCACGACGTTCAAACATATAACTAACTGAACCGTCTGTTCCTAAATTCCCACCTGCTTTTGTAAATGATGCTCTAACTTGTGATGCAGTTCTATTACGATTATCTGTTAAACAATCAACCATAAATGCTACTCCACCATGTCCATATCCTTCATAACGAACATTTTCATAGTTTGCACCATCACTTGCTCCACTTGCTTTATCGATTGCTTTTTGAATATTATCTTTAGGCATATTTTGGGCTTTTGCCTTATCTACTACCATACGAAGTGCCGCATTTTGATTAGGATCTGGGCTTCCTCCTTTTGCTGCTACCATAATTTCTTTTGCTAATTTTTGAAAAACTTTTCCTCTTGCTGCATCTAGAAGTCCTTTTTTTCTATGAATTGTTGCCCATTTTGAATGTCCACTCATTTTAATTCCTCCTTATTTCTATTTAATAATATCATATTTTGTAACTGTTTAAAAGACATTTGTGTTATAATGTTGATGTGGTGATATAATGTATTTAAAAATAAATAAAAAAAAAATACAAATAAAAGAATATAATAAAATTATAGATAGAATTAAATCATTAAAATTTGTTTTGGAAAAAATAGATTATGGGATAAAATTACCAAATAAGAAAAAAGCTAGTACTTATTTTTTTTGTCAAAGAGTTGATATTTGTTTTACAGATAAAGAAGATAATATAATTTTTCTTTTAGATAATGTTAAAACTGAAAAAAAGTTTTTTAAATTTAAAGCAAAAAATATTTATTATCTTCCATTAGATACTTGTAATCATTTAAAAATAGGAGAAAGATTAAAATTAATTAAAAAATAAAAAAACACTTATTGTATTTGATATAAGTGTTTTTTTTTATTTTTTTGTTTGATTGAATTGGTTAATTGTATTTAAATTTATTCCTAAACTATTTAATTCTTTCATAATTGTTTCTAGTTCGAATATTTTAGCTGAAACGCTATCTAAAGCCTCTTGGTTTTTATCTTTTATATAAGCTTCTTTTAATGCATTTAATAAACTTTCATAAATTTTAAGTGTACTATTAATTTCTCTTTTTAATAATTTTGTTACTTCTTCATTATGTGTCCTTTGTGTAATTGAAGTAGTTTCATCCTCTTTAGAAATTAAATCATATAATTTTTTTATATTATAAAATAATTCTTGTTGTGTTGTTTTCATTACTGCTTTTAATAGTTTTTCTTTAAATAACTCTTCTAACATTTCTGGTTGTGTTAAAGCAATAGTATTAATAATAGATTTTAAATTGCAAGTTAGGAAAAGTTCTTCAAAAGTTTTATCGTTAGTTTTTTTTACATTATTCATAAAATATTCCCTTTCTTTTTTTTGGTTATTTTAACATAAAGTATTAAAAATTGCAATAATTTTTATAAATTGATAGTGTAAAATGATTTGGGGGAAGACACAAAAAAAGAAAGACCTGATGTT
>CAJUTW010000071.1 GCA_910589335.1 uncultured Bacilli bacterium
AAAGAAAATGAAATAAAAATATTTAGTTTAATGGCTGGAATTGAAGAACCATGGATATTAGAAAGAGTAGAAGTTGACGGAAATAAAGATTTGCATATGTATGTAAAATATAAAAGAGGAAATAAATTTAAGTGCACAAAATGTTCAGAGTTGTGCTCTGTTTATGATACAGTAGAAAAGACATGGAGACATTTAAATTGTTTTGAGCATAAGACATTTATACACTGTAAAGTTCCAAGAATACAATGTGAAAGACATGGAGTCCATTTAGTAGATGTACCTTGGGAAAGTCAAAATTCAGGATTCACATTATTATTTGAAGAGTTTGTAATGCAATTGGCAAAGAAAATGTCAATATTATCAATATCAAAATTAGTAGATGCAAGTAATGGAAGACTATGGAGAATAGTTCATCGTTATGCTAATGAGTATATTGAAAATCTAGAACTTTCAACAATAACAAAAATAGGATTAGATGAAACATCAAGAAAAGGACATGAATATATAACTGTATTTATAGACTTAGATACATCAAGAATAATATATATAGCAGATGGAAAAAAGGCATCAACAATAAAGGAATTTAAAGAGTTTTTTGAAAAGCATAATGGAAAGATAGAAAATGTAACAGATATAACATGTGATATGAATATGGGCTTTACAACAGAAATAAAAAGAACATTTAAAAAAGCAAAAATAACATATGATAAGTTTCACGTTGTTAAAGTAATAAATGAAGCAGTTGATAAAGTAAGAAAATCAGAAGTATCAGAACAACCACTATTAAAGAAAACAAAATATATTTGGTTAAAGAATAAAACAAATTTAAATATGGCTCAAGAGCTAAAATTACAAAAGATGTCAAAGATGAATTTAAAAACTGGAAGAGCATATCGACTAAAAATAGCATTTCAAGATATTTATAATATGAATTATAGTAAAGATATAGCAGAGCTAGAATTTAAAGAATGGATACAATGGGCAGTAAGAAGTAAATTAGAAGAATTTAAAAAAGCTGCCAAAACGATAGGAAACAAATTAGAAGGAATATTAAATTATTTTGAAAATAGATTAACAAATGCAGTATTAGAAGGAACAAATAGTATGATACAAAGTATAAAATCAAGAGCAAGAGGATATAAAAAAATGGAGAATTTTAAGGCGATGATATATTTAATGAATAGTGATCATGGTATTATAGGATAAATAAGAGGTAAATCCGTTTTATGTAGATATACCCACTCGATATGAAAAATAACCAAAAAATGAAAGAACAAAAATACGTAATAGAAAATTAAATAGTTTAAAGTTAAAAAATGCACTACAATTATCTAATGAAGAATTTAATCAATATTATGATATAGAAACAGATAATCCTGATTTATTAAATAAATATTGTACTAATAGGATGCTAAATTGTTTCGTTGAATTAGCTAAAAAGAATATAAATTTAGAAGTAAATATTTTTCAAAATAAGATTTGTATTAGATTACACGATAAAGATTTTTTAGATTTCAATACAAAGAGTGAAATTGATGAGGAAAACATTATTAATAGTTGTAACTCTATTATAGGAATAATAAACGCAAATAAATTTATTATTGAAGAGCTTAAAACTAATAATATATATTAAAAATAAAAATAGCATTGTTATACTTATAAAAAGTACTGACAATTCTATTTTTATTATTTTGGGATACCATATGC
>CAJUTW010000072.1 GCA_910589335.1 uncultured Bacilli bacterium
AAGTTATTAAGACTCAACTTTCTTAACTCTCTCCCCCAAAACTCTTTACACTAACCATATCTTTTTTTGAAATATAAGAGACTTCTTTATTATCGACTTCAAACATAACCATATTTACATCATAATTTTCTAATACAGAATAAGCAATTGAATTTAGAGTATTTTTTGTTACTTCATCATTTTTATCTATTAAATAATCATTAAAATTTAAAAATAAAACATCTGACTCTTCTTTATGGTCAATTAACTCTAAATTATTATTTAAATAGCTAATTAAATTAGATGAATTATTATTATTTTTTAACTCATCAATGATTATTTCTACTTTATCTCTTTTATCATTTAAATATTTTGTTACAGGAACATAATATAAATTATTTTCAATATTATCTTGATAGTATAATACAACTTTATTTAAATCATTTCTGGAGTTTAAAAAATATTGATTATTAATACCTATGTTTTTATTTAATGGTTCACGATATTTATCTAAATAATTACCTTCTACTAAAATTGTAATACTTTCTATTTCATCTATTTCCATTAATGAAAAAACTATACCTGTAATAATTTGTTTTTCTTGATTTTGATTATAGTTTTTAAATTCTTTAGAAAAATCTAAAATAATTTTACTTTCTTCTTCTTTGATATTTAATAATTTTGTATTTTTAGGAATATATCCATTTAATCCTTTTGGTATTTTTTCATTATTTATGATTAAATATTCAATTATATTTTTAGCTTTATCTAATTTATTTTTTCCATCTAAAAAGATATCAGTTCTTACAAGTAAATTATCTTTATTTAATAAATAAACTTTATCGGTTGTTAAATTGGTTACATCTTCTATTTCTAAGTTAGTTCTTAATATATTTTTTTCTTTACTAGTTAGGGGAAATGTAAAAATAGTTAGGATAATAAACATAGATAAAGTCGTAGTAAAAATTTTTCTTATTGCTTTAGTTTTTAACATATAATCACCTATAAAATAATATGAAAAAACGCACCTTTTTAGTACGTTTTTTATATAGATAATTCTTTTAATTTTAATAATTCTACTACTGCACTTGCTCTTCCATTTACTCCAAGTTTTTGCATAACATTAGAAATATGATTTCTAACTGTTTTCTCACTTATATTAAGTTCTGTTGCTATTTCTTTAGTACTAAAATTGTCAATTAATAGTGTAAAAATTTCTTTTTCTCTAGGAGTTAAAATATTATTCATTATATCACCTAGAATATTTTATGAGAATTCTATATAATGTTGTGTGTAATTTACCTATTATTTCTTTTGAAATTTAACAGTAATATTCATTTTTGTTTTATAATCTTTTTGTATTGTACGCATAATATTATTAGCTAATGTTGCATCATGTTTAGAAGATATGCATATTACAGATACATCTTTATTATCAATTTTAGTAAAGCAATCTAAGTCATATTCTTTTTTTAATTTTTTTTCTATTGTTTCTTCTTTACCTTGTAATTCATTTAAATATTTTAATTGCTCATATGCATTATTTTTTTCTTCTGTTGTTAATTTTTCGTTTGTTATTTTTTCTTGT